>JABIQT010000631.1 GCA_018667995.1 Candidatus Latescibacterota bacterium | reverse complement strand
TCCAGAATCGGCACATTCTCCTTGATCGCCTTCTCGATGGTCGGGTGCACTGTTGGGTCCCATAACTTATACTGATTGTAGAGCTTGATTCCAATCATGCCAGCCTCAAGGCACCGGTCTATCTCTGCCAGTGATTCGACATATCCTGGTACAACGTAGCAATAGCCAAGAATTCGACCTGCGTAGCGCTCCATGGCATCAAGCACGGCATCGTTGCATGCGCGTACCTGGGCCATGGACGGCATTCCGCGCATCATGGGAATCGAAACGCAAAGCTGATCGATTCCGAGGCGATCAGCGGCATCGATAATTCGATCGTTGTGGTCCCATCCCCACATCACGCCAGCTCCATTGATGTGCATGTGGCAGTCCAACTTCATGAACCCTCCCGAATAGTCGTAGAATCCAATATCCATGAATACCGATGAGGACGTGCCCGCTATAAAAGGATCCTCAAAGGGTGTCCAGATAGTAGCTCGAGAGCGTGTATTTCGTCAAGGCAATATTGTCTCGGGCAAGGGTACCTTGTACCAACAGAATAGGGGCGTCCCGTGCTGCAGGTGCGCCCCTATTCAGATGCTGAATGTAATAATACTACCCCGCGGCTTCCTCCCATCGCTCTCTCTGATCATCCTCCACTGCAGGCACGGGGTCTACGGACAATTCCTCTTCGGCGGAGGCCAATTTCGTGTTTGTCTCGCTGCTGTCCCCAGGCCTATCGGACATCATCAGGACGACACCTAGTACAATTCCAGTCGCCGCGACGCCGATCTCCCAGGTCAGCGCTTCACCACCGAGCAGCCAACCAAGAACCACTGCCACGACGGGGTTGACATAGGCATGCGTGGCGACGTGGGCTGGAGAGGCAACGCGCATCAACCACACATAGACCGTAAAAGCCACCAGAGATCCGACGATGGTAAGGTATGCAAATGCTGCGACAGAAGTCCATGTCACCTGGGATATGGAGAATGTCTGCCACTCGCCCGTTGCTGCGCCCGCTATAACAAGCCAGATGCCGCCAGTGAGCATAATCATGGCCGTGTAAAGCGGTTGCGATTGCGGCTTGTCAGCCCGACGCGTGTACAAGGAGCCGGCCACCCAGCTGACCGAACAAAGAATCAATATCACAAGGTGCAGCGGACTAACAGACGTGCCCTGCATATCGTCTGGACCAACCAGGAGACTCATGCCGAGCAAGCCGAGCGCCAGTCCCGTCCATACGCGCCAACCAGGCCTGACACCGTCACCTCCGAGCCAGTTCATGAGGACCATCCAGGCGGGGCTCGTAGCCACAAGCAAGGCAGTGGGGCCAGATGATACCCACTGTTCCACCCACGCCACAGCCCCCATTCCGATCAGCATCATCAGCACTCCGCCAATGGAAGCAGTGCCCCAGTGCTTCATCGTAGGTCGGCCTCCGTCGCGCAGCCAGGTCCAGGCATACAGGACCAGACCGGCCGTGATGAAGCGGAGTCCTGACATGGAGAAAGGAGGTAAGCTATGTACCGCAAAACGGATGGCCAGATAGGTCGAGCCCCAGATCAGGAATATGGCGACAAATCCTGCAATCAATTTCCATCTAGCGGGTGACGGTACCGTGTGCGTGCTCATTATCCCTCCGAAATCGGCAAATCCGTAGACTCTTTTACTGTATTTAGAACGACGGTGGTTCGTGTAGATTGGATCAAATCGGTCCGGCCTAGATGTTCCTTCAGTGTAGACCAGAGAGATTCGGTATCAGCAGCACGTATCTTGATCAGGTAGCAATCATCGCCGGCGATTTCGTGAACTTCCTGCACGCCAGGAATAGCTGCAAACAGGGGCCCCGCTTCATCGCATCCCCAGTATTCCTTAGTCTGCACGAACACAAATGCAACCAGATCCAGATTTAAAGCCTTCGGATCTATCCACGTCGTATATCCGCCAATGACACCTTTGCTTTCCAACTTGCGAATGCGCTCCAGCACACCCGACGGCGCCATCCCTATGTGCCGGGCGATATC
>JABIQT010001109.1 GCA_018667995.1 Candidatus Latescibacterota bacterium | reverse complement strand
ACGGAGCCCACGTGATGCTCAGTGTCTCATTCATGCGCCGCGGTAGATAGGCCCTCGACCTCAGAAATATGGTGTCTTATCCCTCGGTGACAACAACGATGGCGTCCCGCGCCGTGTCTACTATCTGGTCAATCTGCGCTTTTGAGACGATCAGCGGTGGCGCGAAACTAACGCTGTCTCCGCGGCCTCGCGTGTAGACCCCATTATCCATCATCTTCTTGACGACACTACTTCCTATCTTCTCCGCCGGATCATAGTGGACTCGTGACGAGCGATCTTTCACCAACTCAACAGCTGCCATCAGGCCAATTCCCCGGATATCACCCACATGAGACAAGTCGTCTAGATGGCGCAGCTTGTCCATAAAATAAAGACCCAGCTCTTTCGCCTTAGAGACGAGATCTTCACGCTCGATAATCTCCATATTCTTTAGGCCCACGGCACAACCAGCAGGATGACCGGAGTAGGTGAAGGAGTGATTCCATTTTCGGTCCGGTGGCGTAGTCTCAATCGCCTCGAGAATCTCGTCTGAGATGATAATTCCGCCCAAAGGGAAGTAACCACTGGTTACGCCTTTTGCAAATGTGATCATATCGGGCACTACGCCCCAATGAGAGATACCAAACCAGTGACCGATCCGCCCAAACCCCGTAATGACTTCATCGGCAATCAAGAGAACTTCGTAGCGGTCGCAGATTTCCCGAACCCGTGGCCAATAATCATCCGGTGGGACGATCACACCACCGGCACCCATCACCGGTTCACCGATAAACGCAGCCACAGTCTCCGGACCTTCACGGAGAATTGCCTCCTCTAAAGCCCGTGCCGCGGCCTCGCCGCATCCGATCGAATCGTCCTTTGGGGTATAGTGGTAAGGATATGGTGCCTGTACGTGCAGAAAATTGGGCAGCTGCGATTCAAACATCGGCCAATAGGAAGAGATCCCGGTCAAATTCATTGCCGCCAGGGTCACACCGTGGTACGCATCATGTCGGGAAATGACCTTGACCTTTCCGGACCGCCCCTTTGTCTGCCAGAAGAAACGTGCGGTCTTAATTGCACTGTCATTGGATACGGCACCGCCCGTCGTAAAAAAAGTCGTATTGAGTCCATCAGGGGCAACTTCTGCTAATCGCTTCGCCAAACGGGCGGCAGGTACATTCGTGCATCCCACATAGGCCGAGAAGTATGCCAATTGCTTCATCTGCTCGGCAGCCGCATCGGCCAATTCCTCCCTACCATGGCCGATGGTGACATTCCAGAGACTGGACAGGCCATCCAGATACTCATTGCCATCGATGTCGGTGACGACCACCCCCTCACCTTTCACGAATATCGTGGGATCCTGGTGATCACTGGGGTGTTGCAACGGATGTAGAAGGTGCCGGTCGTCCTCAAGTACTTCATCACGATTCCAGTCAGACATAATTGAATACCTCGTTTAGGGATATGGCATTGACACATTTCACATGTCATCATATTGTAGGTTTTGCGCCAGAGACCATGCATATATGGGCATCTCCAACGTATAGCGGCATAGAATATATCGTATGCCAAGGTAGAAATCGAGCATATTTGTTGCGCACATTGGCAGGAGAGCATCGTGGAGAAAATCACACCCGAAGCGAGACCGTCCGAGGGATTTCGGAAAATCAGCTGGGGGACGCGGCAAAAACACATGCCCTGGCAATGGTCGTCAGCCGGATTTCCCGCGCCCTGCATGATTCGTGCGGACGAAGACCTGGCCCTCTACGGAATCGAAGTAGACGCCATCACGTATACCTTCCGGAATTCCATCTTCTATGGTGTTCGGATTGACTATACCGGCTGTATTCATAATGCAACCATCCTGCGCCACCTCATGCGAAGCCACCGCCCCATAGATGGTGTGACGCACAGGAGTGAGCGGGAACGATACTGGCGCTCCGTACACACCTCCGCGCTTGTGCGTATGGCGACCGATGGACTAAGCCGGGGTACCGTATTTCTCTGGGGCAGGCATCGTATGTTTGCCGACGATATTAACTATCCAGCGTACCTTGCCAAACCTCCACAGATCAACTCCGTGCCCAGACCGCCGGTTCCGCGCACATACGTCTGCTACAGGGCATCTGGCCCCATAGTCGTCGATGGAAGACTCGATGAAAAGGCCTGGCGTGATGCCCCATGGTCTCAATGGTTTGAGGATCACCAGGCACCATATGCTCCCCCACCGTGGAAGACCACACGTTTCAAAATGCTGTACGATGATGAGAATCTGTACTTCGGTGCGGAGCTACAAGAGGATAACGTTTATGGCACGCTGACAGAGAGAGATTGCGTCATTTACTTTGACAATGACTTCGAGATCTTCCTCGACCCTACAGCAGATGGAGTCGGCTACTATGAATTCGAGATCAATCCTCTGAATACGGTCTGGGACATGTTCCACGAGACCGACTACCACCGGGCATCCGCACTACATACGGATTATGATATCGCCGGACTGGAACATGCGGTATCGGTACAGGGCACACTGAACAGTCACCATGACGAAGATGTTGGTTGGACCGTGGAGGTCGCATGGCCTATTCGTGCCCTGCTGGACAGAAACCCACGCGTAAGCCTGCCCATAAAACGTGGTGACACCTGGCGGGCAAATTTCAGCCGGGTCCAATATATGCATACATACGATCACTTGAGTCCATCCAAACTACCCGAGAGTCCCTGTGAAGATTGGGTTTGGCAATCCACAAGTACGGGTGACCTGCACAACCCGGAGATGTGGGGACGGATAATCTTCTCAGATATGACGACAGGTTCCGAGACTGATTCGGATCTGGAGCACGGGGTTGACCTGCGAGTTAAGCCTGAATCAATAGGCGAAAGAGAGGCGAACATGGTTGCCTTTCCGTCCTCTGAGTTCCGGATGGGCCCTGACCCCACAGATTCTTTGCGAAGCCCGGCCCACGAGGTCCAGCTCGAAGCGTTTGAGATGGATAGATATCCTGTGACTGTGGGGGAATTCACGTCCTTTCTAAACGCCTGCCGCGAAGACATTTTCTACGACTCGAGGATGCGAATTCCAGAGCTTTGCGGTATCACAAACCTGGAGAATGGTGCCTACGAGGTGGTTTCCGGTCGGGAAGACTATCCTGTGGTGTTTGTCAGCCTGGAAGGAGCTGCAGCCTACGCTGCCAGTGTTGAAAAAAGCCTACCGACGGAGTCACAGTGGGAGCGCGCGGCGCGAGGTCTTGAAGGCCGTATCTACTCGTGGGGCGATCGGGCAATATGCCCTGAACTGGCAAACTATGATTTTCACTATGGTGGTACAACACCCGTAGGCAGCATACCCGATGGGGCGACACCAGACGGCTTGTTCGACATGACGGGTAATGTTAAGGAATACACGACTTCGATGTTCGTGTCGTATCCGGGCGGTGAGGAGATGATCTATCTCGGCATGCGGGAACCTTTCATACATGAACACCGGCTATTTAATGTCGTCCGAGGCGGAGCCTGGACCAAGCAAGAGGCCTGTATGAGCGCCGCCTATCGGGACAGCCACGGCAGTCTGAATCTTGGATTTCGTTGCGTCCGAAATCAGATCGAAGGATAGTGAGTTCGCCAGGTCGGTTCCGCTTGCATCAAGACGCGCCCAGTGTAGTTTATCTTCATTCGCTCGACCCTTCCTTACGTCAAGAAATCCGACTTTTTCCATAGGCATTAGCCCGAGGAGTATCCCATGGAGTCGTTGCATCCGTTGAATCTCGACTTTCGCGAACATCTATTTCGCCGATATGCACAGGACGGACGGAAGCAGAGGTTTCCAGGAGAAACGCGGGAGGAATTCGAGGCGTGGCAGGTGGATGCGCGCGGTGTCCTCGAAGAGACCCTACGCATGCCGGAGGTGTCCGGTGACCTGGAACTGGAACGAGAGCCTGTAGATTCAAGTATGCTGTCGTGGGAGGGAGGGCGATACGAGGGATTCACTCTCGAGCGTATCAGGTATCAATCAATGCACGGCGTCCGCGTTCCGGCGTTTCTCCTCATTCCTGATAAGCTGGATCACCAGGCACCCGCCATCCTCTGCCCCCCCGGCCACGGACGTGGAATGAATCAGGTACTGTTCGAAAAGGGCATCTACAAGCAATATCCCATGGAACTGGCGCGACGCGGATTTGTTACCCTCGTTCCCGAACACGTGGGATTCGGTGAGCGAAATCCGGGGCATCTGGGCGAACATGCCTATTACACAGGAGTCTCCCAGCTCCTTGGTTATACCGAGTATGGCGTATACATCAGGGAGTTGATGCGAGCAATAGACGTACTGAGTTCAATCGACGAGGTCGATGCGGATAGAATTGGCTGTTACGGGCTCAGTCTCGGAGGGGTCACCACGCTACTGATCTCAGCACTGGACCTCCGCATCAAAGCCGCGGGAATCAGTGGATTCTTTACCTCGTTCCGGTCAACCTTCCTCGACATGGCCCATTGCGTGTGTGGCAACGTTCAAGATCTGGCGCTTCAGTTTGAACACGTTGATATTGCCGCTCTGATCGCCCCTCGCCCCATCGTTCTCGAAAACGGCAGAGCTGATCCTCAGTTCCCGAGTGATCAGTCTATCGAAAGTGCTGCCGAGCTTCGACGGTATTTCGCCCTCTACGGCGAGGAGGAACGCCTCTTACATGATGTATTCGACGGAGCCCACGAGATCTCAGGTAGCCAGGCGTACGATGCGTTCGAAAGGTGGCTCTAACCATCGAGAATATTGATGCGGCCCGTGCGGGGCAGACCTCTTGACCTCTACCTGGAAAGCGCTTGTCCTACCCGTATACTTCCCGACATTCTTGCTGGCCTTCGGCTCAGGAATTCTGATACCGACCCTACCACTGTTTGCGGGATCCTTTGATCTGTCCTTCAGCATGATCAGTCTGGTCATAGCAGGAAGCAGCATCGGAACGGTGATTGGCGATGTACCTGCCGGCATGTTGCTTGAGCGCATCAACCGCAGGACGGGAATGATTGCCGGAGTGGCAATCATTCTGGT
>JABIQT010000589.1 GCA_018667995.1 Candidatus Latescibacterota bacterium | reverse complement strand
GAACCAAAAGACCTTGTCCCCCTACTCGATACGATTATAGAGGCGATCCCTGCACCCGAAGTGATTCCTGACCATCCACTGCAAATGCTCGTATTGGCTCTCTATTACGATCAGTACAAAGGTCAGATGGGGATTGGCAAGATCCTGGCAGGCAGCGTAGAGAAGGGCCAGCCAATCGTACAACTGAAACCAGGCCAGGAACCGATTTCTGGAAAGGTAACTGCTTTAACAGAGTTCGAAGGCCTGCAGCGCAAAGACGTAGAGAAAGCCGACGCGGGTGATATCGTGGCCATAGCCGGATTGCCCGACATCAAAATCGGCGATACCATAGCCGATCCTGCCGATCCGATTGCCCTGCCTGCCGTCAAGATTGACGAACCGACTGTTCGGATGACATTCGGCGTCAACACCAGCCCGTTCAGCGGCATTGACGGAACCCATGTCACCTCGCAGCGCCTCAAAGAGCGGCTGTGGAAGGAGATGGAAACCAATGTGGCGCTTCGAGTGGAAGAAACCGATAGTCGGGACACGTTTCTGGTGTCGGGACGCGGCGAACTTCACCTCGCCATTCTGATTGAGACCATGCGCCGTGAAGGTTATGAGATGCAAGTTTCACAGCCGGTGGTAATCCTCAAGGAAGAGGGTGAGACGCTGATGGAGCCGTACGAGCACCTGTCCATAGACGTGCCGAGTGATTACCAGGGCGTTATCATGGAGGAGCTCGGAACCCGAGGTGCGGAATTGCTCAATATGGCTCCCGTAGGTGTTTCCGAGATCCACATGGAATACTCGATTCCTACACGGGGTGTAATCGGTCTAAAGACCGAACTAATGACATCGACACACGGCCACGTTATTATGCACCATGTCTTTGACGTCTATAAGGCTGTAAACGGTCCGGTCACCATGGGAATTCCCCACGGTTCGTTAATGGCCTCCGTACCAGGTTCCAGTACCGGGTATGCGCTGGACAATGCACAGGAACGTGGCGCCCTGTTCATCGGGCCAGGCGTTGAGGTCTACATGGGGATGGTAATAGGTCAGAATGCACGTGATCAGGACATGGACATAAATGTCTGCAAAACCAAGAATCTCACGAACATGCGATCCTCAGGCGCCGACGCGGCCATCAATCTCACACCACCAAGGCCTGTGACACTGGAATATGCGATGGAGTATATCGGTGAGGACGAACTTGTCGAGGTGACCCCCAAATACATCAGACTGCGAAAGAAGATCCTCGACGCTAGTCGTAGAAAGCGTCCAGTTCGTGGTTGATAGCGTTCCCCCAGGCACAGAGTGACGCACGCAACCGTAGCGTTGGTGTGTGATTTCTGCTCCAGAACCTTGATCACTTCGGATATGCGATCCTATTGGGCAAACATTCGCTGCTCCGGGAGTCGGATGTTCGGTTCTGGTTTCGCGGGCACATCAGGCAACGCCATCGGATAGCCTGAATAAGTTGCTCGGTAGATCTTTGTCGGTTTTCTCCCTTTCGATCAGTAATGCTTCGTTGGCAAAGTTCGCCCCAGATATCCTTATAGAATTTGACGGACCGTCTTACATTCCGTGACCGAACCCTACAAATACCCCGTAGGCCCGTGTGACGAAGTCTTTCCTCTTTTTTCCAACTTCACAATTGACGGATATGCGCCTCGTATTGCATATTTTGGTTCTAACCTGCTGTCAGTACTTTCGCGCTGGCGGTGTCCTTCTGTGGACAAAGCTGCGCTTGACTTGTATTCTATATTGATCGAACCAGAAACGTCTGTATTCAATATTCTGATTTGGTGATTCTGCCCGGCACTATGGCACACGAGCAAAGGGGAGCTTTATATGCGTATTGATAGCCACCAGCACTTCTGGAAGGTTGAACGTGGAGATTACGATTGGATGTCGCCAGATTTCGAGGTATTGTATCGTGATTATCTGCCAGAAGACTTGTTACCACAGATTGATGCCCACCAGATAGATCGGACTGTCTTAGTCCAGGCGGCACAGACAGTCGCAGAGACGGAGTTCATCCTCGGTCTTGCTGAGGGCAACGACCGTATTGCTGGTGTGGTCGGCTGGTTAGACATGGAAGCGGACGATTTTGAGGCGCAGCTGGCCCGATATAGAGCAAATCCAAAACTAGTCGGTATAAGACCCGTAATTCATGATATTTCGGATGACTCCTGGATGATCAGGCCGAAAGTTCTGAATAGCCTTAAGCACCTTGCAGATCAGGACTTTCCATTTGATTTTCTTACTTACAGTCGACATCTGCCCTATGTGATTCAGGTTCTGGAGGAGGTACCGGATCTTCGAGCTATAATGGATCACATCTCGAAACCTGAGATCAAGGCTGGAAACATGGCGCCCTGGCAGGAGCTCATGTCAGAAGTGGCCTCACATCCAAATGTCTACTGCAAGATCTCAGGAATGATCACTGAGGCCGATCACGATAGTTGGAGCTTTATTGACGTAATCCCTTATATGCGACACGTCTGCGACAGTTTCGGACACGAGCGTATCGTCTACGGAAGTGATTGGCCTGTCTGTCTACTGGCGGGTTCTTATGATGAAGTGATAGGCTTGGCGGAACAATTCTCCGCCAATTGGAGTGAGGAGGAACAGCGCAAGTTCTTTGGGGATAATGCGCGGGCATTCTACAAGCTGTAGATCTGCATCATCGCAGTGTGGCGGGCCGCTGACTCGCCGTTGGCAAATTGGTTGAGATCGTAACCGAGATCTTGAGATGGAAGACGTAGTGATCCCTATGGACGCCCAATGCCACCCATTTCAATCTGATTGGGTTGTGCGGCTATACCAGTTTTACAACAATATCATGTAAGGCCTCGCCGGCTTCGGCCACGCGATCGGCTGCATTTGATAGATGCCGGTAGACTTCCCTGCGCTTGAATATCTCTATGACATGGTGCATGATGGCCGATGGCGACTGCTCCGGGGATCCGTCTAGCTGTTCCTGGTAGGTCCCTTCATCAAATAGATCTGCAAGGGCCCGTCGGTAGACTTTCTCCGCCCGGCGCTCCGCCTTCCGAGCCGCCTGCGCCTCGAGTTCTGCCGCCTCCGGATCTTGTGGCAGG
>JABIQT010000816.1 GCA_018667995.1 Candidatus Latescibacterota bacterium | reverse complement strand
TTTTTCTGACGAGGGATAGTAGCGGGATTGAAATCCCACTTGAGAAACGACTCCGGCTTTTCGAATTTCCTCATCGAAGCGCACTGCCTGGGCGAGATCCAACGTCTGCGGCTTCTCGACCAGAACAGCGATGCCCTTGTCAGCGGCAATGGAGATCTGGTCGCTGTGTAGTGTCGGCGGGATGCACACATACACGGCGTCAAGTTCCTCCCGTTCAAACATCTGATAGTAATCCGTGTAGGTAGTACTGACCCCGAAGGTGGCCGCTTGTTCCGCCAGATTTTCCTCATCCACATCGCAGAAGGCACGCAGTTCGACCTGACCGGATTCTATCAATGGAGCGAGAGCTGGTAGATGAGAGCGGACCGCAATGTAGCCCACTCCTATAAATCCTACGCGAACGGGTTTCATATTGGAATTCCTTTCAAGCAGATTCGATTCGGCTGATGAGTTCTGGTGAAAGATAGTGGCCGTTGGAGACGGCGACGACTTCTTCCAACTCCTCGATGGTCGCCGCGCCGGAGAGGACCATGGAGACGTTGCTGTCGGTGAGCAGGTATCGCAGCCCCAACCGGCTGATGGTTTCCCCTTCTCCTGCCAACAGTTCTTCCACCCGTCCAAGCTTGCCGTGCAAATCGGCGAAGCGTTCCTGTTCGATCCAGTGATTGCGCATGGAGCCCAGCAACCCACCGTGTAAAGGTGAGGCGCAAATTACCGCCACCTCCCGCTCCGAAGCCGTCGGCATCAGCACGTCCCGCGCCTCTTGCACGAGAAGATCGTACTTGCAGAAGGTGATCACGGAAACGAAGGCTTCTTCCTCGGCCAGAATATTGCGCATAAGCGTCAAATCAGAGCCGGTGAGGCCTATGTGTTGACAGAGCCCTTGCTCACGCATTTCCAACATGGTTTCCAGGGTGCGCGCCCGACCAAAGATCCCTTCCCAACCCGCTTGTTCGGCCTCGTGAACCTGAAGCAGGTCGACCCGATCACGTTGCAGGCGTTCGAGACTGGCCTCGAAACCACGCCAGATCGTATCCCGAGTGTAGTCGAACGGCTCGGGATAATAACCAACCTTGGTAGCCAGGTAGTACGGCTCGGTCACACCTTTGAGGGCGACACCCAGGACTTCCTCGCTACGACCTTTGCCATAGAGGGGAGCGGTATCGAAGTAATTGATGCCCAAATCCAAAGCGCGCTCGACCACGGATGTGCCATGTTGAAAGTCCTTGAGGCCGAACTCGGGACGGCCGTAGAACCAGGAGCCGCCCAAGCCGATTTCGCTGACCTGCCATCCCGTCCGTCCGAAACATCTGTATTGCATCTATCCTCCCGAAAGTTCCGATACGTACTTCAAATCTATTTCGATTATCTCAGTATATCACGCAGATGCGCCACCGCCAGACGCAACGACGTCCTATCATCACAGGTGTTTACCTCTTTTCCTTCAAATACGACCGACAAGTGACCGTTGAATCCCGCGTCACGAAGGATCCGTACGATTCGTTGGTAATCCAACCACGCTTCAACGCCACTATCGATCTTGTAGAATTTTGCCCGTACATGACTTGTGTGGGGTGCTACCTGTTCCATGTATCGGTAGGTATCAACATCCGGATCGGCCTGTCCTTTGTTTCGAGCTGGAGAGCCGAGCCACTGTCCCGTGTCCATGATAACCGTGAAATTCTCCCGGTCCGTCTGTCGGAGAATGCGAAGCATATCATCGCCAGTGGAAGGGTGGTTCTGTAAGCCGACGACTATGCCGCATTCCGCCGCATGATCGCAGATCTCCTGAAAGCATCGGATTTCTCGTGCCCGATCTTCCGGGTCGTCCAGTGGTGGTCCCGTAAACAACCTGATTAAAGGTGACCCCATGAATGAGGCTGTACGCGCATCGTCTTTCGCCTTCAATACCTTCTTCGCGAGGTCCTCATCCGTACCGAAGAAATGTCCCGTTGACGCCAGGTATCCTATGGAGAATCCGTACTTCAGACATGTGCGTTTGACACCCAGTAAATAGTCGGTCTCCTTCGATTGAAACCCTCTGCCGGAAAGAAAATCGATCACATCCACATTCAGTTCATGCGCCAACTCGATGTAGCTTTCAACTGATTCCAGTTGCGGAGGGTTTTCCTTAC
The DNA here is from genome assembly GCA_018667995.1 of Candidatus Latescibacterota bacterium. Taxonomy (GTDB): domain Bacteria; phylum JAAXHH01; class JAAXHH01; order JAAXHH01; family JABIQT01; genus JABIQT01. The sequence goes on along the minus strand of JABIQT010000816.1, from coordinate 2,948 downwards.
CAAACATGGAGGCATATAGGCCGATTTTCATCATAAGGTGCTCCGACAGTTGATCCTGGAAAAGATTAGGGAGTAATATCTTAGGCTTTCAGCGTCTTGCATGAAAACCTGATACTATACGACACATTACCGCCCTCAGAATTACGCTCTATGGGCCAGGCCGTGTCCTCACGCGTACCGCCGATACATTGCTCCGGCAATTACCATACCCAGATGGAGATGACGCCTCAATGCCCGATGCTCAATAGCTGCTGAACCCCACTATCCTTTCGGGGAACCCATTCGAGTGCTCTGGGTATCCGTACCAATCAGCAGCACAGATTTCGTCGTAAATCTAAATGCCCTTTTGAAGCGTCTCAAGAAGCGCTTTCGCGTCTTCGTTGTTCGGTTCAAAACGCAGGGACAGGGTGCATGCTTCAACCGCTTTGTCCGCCTCCCCCACATCCTGATATGCCTGGGCCATCAAGAAATACCCTCGGGCGGATTCTGGGTTGACAATCAGGTGAATATCCAGAACCGCTATCGCCTCCTGTGGTTTATTGTTGAACAGCAGGTCGTACTGCGCCAGATGCCAGAGTGATTCGGGATCTCCGAGCGTCTTGACTTCTTCGGCGAGTGCCGCCTTGCGCTGTACCAGCGCCTCCACGCCCTCGTCCTTCAATAACTTAAGAATCCTGTATTCTGCCGTGAAACGAGGGGTGTATGACTCCTCATTCAAGATGTCGACCAGATCCTGCTCGATCGTCTGGCTGGCATTCTGGACGATGCGTCCCATTTCTTTCCCATCCTGTAACACGAGGATTGTCGGGGTGCGATGAATAAGGTAATTCTCTTCTGTCCCACCCGGTGACTGTTTGAACGTTCCCGGATGGTCGGACAGCGCATACATGCGGGTCTTGTCTTCCCGGATACCAGCGGCGTCCATCACCCGATACAACCGCGGAAGATCCCGAGTCGAATCGCTGCACCAGGTGCCCATGTAAACTTCAAGTTCAACAGATTCTGGCAAATCGTTCAATGCAGCAACAGCAGTAGAGTCAGGTAGATAAGATTCATATCCTGAATCGAACCATTCGTCAAATGGAGATTGGGTCATATGGGTGCGTTGGAATTTCCCGACCCACATTGGCGCCCCATCACCATAGTGGGATTTCAGAAGTAACGGTTCGTCCGCTTGCTGAGCGACTTCTCCAGTCTCCAGCACCTCGGGTGCGTCACAGGCGATGGCGAAAAAGCCAAACAGCATCAAAAAGATGGATAAACGAGAAAGTTTCTTGCGTTCGCTCATTTCAGACTCCCGAAAAGAATTGTTCAAGTGTTTAGTATGTTATGGCCGCTAATGTTACGCCTAGCAAATAGTAATACGTGAGCGCGGTAGGCTCCAGATTAAATGTCAGTTACAGCGGATCGTGCTCGTATGATATGGACGAAAACGCGCCTTTTTTTGCATTAAATTGCATCTGTAGTTGTCAATTGGGATTGCGTATAAAAAATCAGCGTAACGCACAAACTCGCATCCTGCGGTCACCATGATTTATCATTGTGATCTACCTGGCGTGTCTCGCAACGAAAGTGCCCTGGAAATACAAATTCGGTAAATCTCGGTAAACGTCGAAAGCCACCTCATCGCAGACTAACGAACCACTGTACCGAGCTTGACGGCCTTTACACACGCGAGTCGGTAGCGCCCTGGCCCCTGCTCTGGTCATTAGCAGTTTCGAAAACCGTACATGCCGCGAAGCAGATCACCGGAAAACCCCTTGCCGACCAGTGTTTCAAAAGCAGCACTCCAGTTCAAGCCGGCGTAGAAGTCCATATAGGGTTTCTGGTCCATACAGGCATAGCCCAGTTGGCGCTTGGCCTTCTCGACACTCAGATTATTGTAGGGCGTGTCGTTTGAGCAGTGGTATGCTTCGAAACCGAGCGGAGGATTGGATAGTGCCAAGTCATACATTCGGGCAGCATCGCACATTCTCACCTGCCCGGTCGTGAGCATAAAAAACGGATCGTGATTCCTTGTGGTTTCACCACCGGGACGATTTGTCATATCGTCGTGCATCAGCAGGCCAGGACGAATGGCGGTGAACTTGACCTTCTCTCGGGCCACGAAGCGTTTTCCGATCTCTTCGCATAGCCACTTATGAAGAAAGTAACCGGCCGTCTCCTGCCCAGGAAACATCCCGGCGTCCTCGGTGATCGGGAAATAATCACGCCAGAATACCGCTGGAAAATCACCCATGGGAAAGAGCGGATAGTCCCCCTGAAAGGTATCGATTGGAAATGTCATGCCGCCGCTACTAGTGTACACGACGTGCCCGACGCCATGTTGTTCAGCCGCAGTCAACAGATTGACCATGCCCATGGTCGACAAGGCGGCATCCCCGACAAAGAACGTTACGACTGCATCGATCCCATCCACCGCCTTGCTGATCTGATCAAGATCCATGATGTCGCCAACGGTCTGTACGCAGTCGAATGTACGGGCGCGTTTCTGCAGATCGAAGATAGATATCTCGTGCTTTTTCGCCAGATGATCGGTGATCAAACCGCCGTAATGGCCGTTTCCGCCTATAACCAGCAACCTCATCTCGACTGTCTCCTTTTTTTCAATGCCCACCGCTATATCTGGTATTTCATGAATCGTAGAGATCCCAATGTGGCCACATAACCCCACAGAGACGCCAACAATTTGAAGAATATCAGGCACTTCTCCTAATGTTATTTCTCAAGCTGTATTGTCTCGGAGAATACCGTCACTGGGCGCACCACCTTTACTCGGTTTCTTCGTGTCTGGCCGCCTCTCCTTGTTACGCAGATATAGACCGATAGTTCGATCGGTACATGTGACCACATATGAGCTCCGAATGATCCGCTATATCTCAGAAATGGACCCCAGAAACTGGACAGCCTGTTAGGTGGCGTCTTCTGTGGTGATCATGCAGCACTTC
>JABIQT010000968.1 GCA_018667995.1 Candidatus Latescibacterota bacterium | reverse complement strand
CGTCCAGTTGATCTTTCGAACCGGATGGGAGCCTGAATCGCGGCAAATCCGCCTGGAAATCCGTGGCGAGAGACAGGAAATCGGCATTCCCGGATGGGAGCCCTACCGTAAGTGACTCCTCAGAAAGCACCTCTCCATCCGAGACAAACTCGGTGTCGACAGCGCCTTCACTATCAAGAAAATGTCGGTTAAGGAAACCGTAGAACTGCTGGCGATGATCGAGATCATAATTGTGCGTGCCAGGGTCAGTATTGCTATGAAATGCCAGGTTTTCTGGTACCCCCATAGCCTCAAACAACGGCTTCACGGGCAGATAAACCGAAGGATGGGCCCGCTCTGTTCGGAAGCAGCAGTCGTCCTGATCGTTATACAATAACAGCGTTGGCCGGGGCGCCATCATGGCGGTAAGTACCGGGTAATCGGCCGTGGCGACCAGGTCCGCTGGGTTCTGTTCAATATCACCGATGTCGCCGCGAAAACGCGCTCGACTTTCGAGTCCGACATAACCGGCATTCGGAGCAGCCAGCGTGACACGCTTATCCAGGGAACTGAGGATGATTGTTTGCCATCCCCCGCCAGAGAGCCCCGTCACCGCAAGCCGTTCGGGATCTGTGGCCTCATGGTCAGCCAATACATCAAGGCCGCGCAACATGCAGAGATAGAAAATACCCACGCCCGCGGCTCCAGCCAAATCCAGATGTCCCGCCTGGTTGTGTGTATAGCCGCTGGTACGTAGCTCACCGAAATACAACCACTCTGGGTTCAGGGCGATGATACCGCGCTTGGCCAGATTGATACACCGTATTTGCTTGTAATCTATGGCCTTACCTGGAGGCCCCACGTGCCCGTTGAGATTGAGTACAGAGGGTGCGGGTGACGACAACACATCCGGCTCGTAAAGGAGAGCAGGTACCCACAGATTCGGAAGAGCTTCATAACGGAGTTTCTTGATGGAGTAACCGTGCTCGGTTTCAATGGTGTCCGTCCAGACGACTTCTGGCTTTCCTTCATACCATGAGGCAGGTATGCCCTTGAAGATAACATCCTTCAACACCTGCCTACGCAGTTCTTCCGCCTCGGACTCCCAGTTGTCTGCCTCGGGCACCTGAAAGGGTGTCAGCCGGGCAATGAGGAAATCCTCCATTTCCTGGTGCGACAAGTGCGATGCGAGGATTGGATCGCGCAATGCATCGGTAATCGTGTTTCGGGCCTGCGACATACGAGATCCTCTCAGCTATCCTGTGGCGAGAATGGGATGGCGTGAACCGCTGAATGGCTTACCAACTTCGAGATCCTTCGCCCCACCGGCATCAAACCGTCCGTTGTAGGTGATGTCATCGGGCATATAAATAATCGCGTGTGCCCGCCTCGGGGCAGCAGATCGGTTAGATGTAGCATAGTGAAAGGTACATCCGTGGTGAAATGTCACACCTCCAGCTTTCATCTCCATGGTCACCGGTTTGACTTCTTCCTTTACACCTGTTTCTTCCTGCATTTTCAGAACGCTGGCGCCCTCCGTGGCGAGCGGCACAGGTTCCAGTCTACCGTAGCGGTGTGATCCTGGTATGAACTGGAGGCAGCCATTGTCGATGGTAACATCATCCACAGCAATCCAGGCTGACAAAGCACCGATCTGCTCCATGGGCCAGTATGGCGCGTCCTGGTGCCAGTTGGTTTCTCTACTGGACTCGCCGGGAGGCTTTATGAGGGCATGATCGTGGTATAGGGTGACCTGCCGACATTCTGATATCTTCCGAGCCACCTCTGCCAGTTTCGGGTTGAACGTGAATTTCCTAACGGCATCGTAGTCAACCCATAGATTGACCATCTGGTTAAACACCTGATTGTATGCGTCAGGCACTTCACCAGCGGAATCAAGCATCCGGGCTCTCTTTTCTTCGACGGTGCTATCCAGTGCGTCGGCCAACTCGGAGATTTCCTCACGCGAAAAGAACTCGGGGATCTGAAGGAAGCCGTTCTCCTGGAAGAGAGTAACCTCACGCTCTCCTACTGCTTCTGGTTTCATTCGTTACTCCTTACCTTGAAACTGTAAATCCGTAGAATCCGAGGATCGGTTCATTGGTCTCCGCATCACGAAGATTGCAGGAAGGATTTGAGCCGTACCCGCCATGTACACGTACTGACCCCGACAAGGTTCTGCTGAATTGCAGTTTTACTGAATTTGTATCTATACATTCTGCTTTCTGGACGGGTACCGAGCCTGCTTCGTCCTCCACAGAAAAATCATGCGTGCCCGGACCAAGGAATTCGAGACGATTCGCCACGTTTTCAAAGGTAAGAGTTAATGCGTTTCCTTCGGCGCCAAGATGCCCGCTTACCACATTGGCCGACTGCCAGCCTATGTCCAGTCCGTAGGCCATGCCAAGGGCGGCCCGGGCCTTTCTCGATCCCAACAAAATGTTACCAGATGTACTTGTATGAATAGGATCCGATATGGGAAGATCCATGCAGGATACCACCGCTACCGAACCAATCTTCGGAGCACACCTCTGTGCTTCGCGGACGAGACTCCAACCACGATGCCCTTCGGCGTCCTGCTCATCTAAATACCTATTGAGTTGGGCAACGATCACGGGAAGAGATGGACTTCCCAAATCTTCACGAAGAGCCGATACGAATGCGCCGAATCGCTCCTCATAGGTTTCACAAAGGCCGGCCCCACAGTCAGATTCGCCCTGATACCATACCATGCCCCGGACCCGACCACCGGCGAGAGAACAACAATGCATCAGGTTGTCAAATAGAGGTGCGTCCCCACCTTCTCGAGGATTCCACGCCGATAGTGGGGATCCCCCCAGAGATGTCTGAATCAGGCCGATTGGATATCCCAACTCCTCTTTCAGTTCTTTGGCAAAACGTAGATAAGGAGAATGACCGGGGTTGGCATTTTCAAGGTTCGGGTGTGTGCTGCCAGTCGTGTCGTTCAGAGGGTGTGCGGCTATATCCCATTGTTCATTGTTCTTGAGTATATGGACGCCAAGTTCAGGAGGATCGTGACCTGGTCCACGCCCGTAGCCGGCTGCATTGCTCTGACCTGCAATAATCCAGAGATCACCGACACCCAGGTGGTGAAGCGTATCTCCATGTAGACTCCACTCAGCAGTCGCATCATCAGTAGCCAGACGCGTCTCCAGACGATACAACCCCCCTGCGGGTATCCGCCGGATCGTATGCG
>JABIQT010000233.1 GCA_018667995.1 Candidatus Latescibacterota bacterium | reverse complement strand
GTAGGAAAGTCGCAGACCATCCAGAAGGTACGCCGACAGGGGCGTCCCATCTTTGCCGGTTGAGATGAATCCAAAGCGGCCCGTCATCTGAATTTCTCCGTATGTTCTGTCAGCGTAGTCAGGTGCGGAGACCAGGTAGTCCGTTCGATCCTCCAATTCAACTTTAATCATCAATGCCCCGCTCTTCTCATCGACACACATCAACTCGGCTCGCTGAACGGGGCACTTGACGCCCGGATACGGCGCCATCACGGAGACAAAATCACTTCTTGATGTCTCCACCTGGCGTTTCTCGGCAAGTAAATGATGAATCGGCGAGGCATTGGCCTGGTTGCCGGCACAATTCCTCCATCCGGGGGCATCCCCAATCAAGACCCTATCATGGTCGCTCAACAGTATGAGGTCCAGTCGGATGCCCTCGTGCTCCCACGTGGCTCGATTCTCGGGCAGGCTGTCGAGCTCGACCGTATCGTCGACCCAGCGGTTCCAGATCGCAGGCAGGTCCTCCGCCGTTCGCAAGCCACGTCCGTGGTCGCGGTCCGGCCTGATCATCCTACCGTTGGCGTGGAATCCATAGTGATGTGTCGAGCCGCCACGAACCTTGAAAATATCTATCACATAAGAAGACTGGCCCGGCAGACTGACGAGCGCCGTGGTGCGACGGTAAATGTCACACTGGGCATAGGCCGATGATGCCGCTTGAACGACTTCGATCTCCGGTCCGCGACCAAATATCTCCAATGTGGCGTCTCGCGGCGCCTCTTTCTGGTTCTCGCCGTCAACGGTTACGATGTTGTGGGCGGCCGTGCTTTTGGTCCATGCTGAACGTGGATCATCCCATATATAGCCTCTATCGGAGACCAATTCATGTCCGTGAGTGTGGTAAATCAGTCCAAGGGTGTCGTAATGTCGGTGTCCGCCCATGCTGTAGCCATTGAGGTACAACGCTGTACCGCCATCGGGATTACCTGCCCTGAGTACACCTACCCGCCATCCCGGAAACCACTCGGTGGCACGTGGGAGGGGAAGTGCGGAGTCTACTTTGAGGTCGGCGGGGCGGTGAAACAGCGCATACTCTCCTCCGGATTCGGAGACGGGACAACCGAGGGTAGCTGCCAGAAGGCTTGCGTAACGCCGATCGTACCTCGCTGTAAGGACCTCGGCATGGATGGGCTCCATGCCGCCGCCCACATGCGTGTCGCCGATAACGGGATAGAGTCTATTGGGATCGAGCATGCGAATCATGCCCTCCAGTGCGGAACGGTAGAGCGGCATGGCCTCAAAGGCATCGTAGTTTTTGATTGGATCACTCTGAGTATTTGCGTACTCGGGTGGGTCCGAGTAGCCGTGCAGGAGCTCCGGAATGTCCCGCACTAAGTTGAGGAACATGGCAGAATAGGAAGGACTCTCCGTGCATAACCCGTCAAAGTGGAACCCTTTCTCCAATATGGCTCTGAAGCCCGCAATGGCCCTCCGGACGCTATTCGGCCGATTGAACATTCGACCCACCAGAGCACTGAGCGAACGGGCCTGTCCTGCTTTATTGTTAATCTCATTCCAATGTTCACTATCATCGCATGCCGCGATGATAAGGTCATCGCGGATCCGGGTGTCCATTTCGGGCGAGATGACTCGGCTGCCATCCGCATATGTCGCCTCGTGAACAAGGTCGTAGCCCTTTGCCATAAGCAGCACCACACCCGCGTCAGATCCGCTGCATCCAAACCTTCCTGCGCCCCAGAAACCGTTGAAGAGTACGGCATGGTCATTCTCCATGTGCCGGTCCTCGAAAGCACTGACGATCGTCTCCTTAGGGAAGCGACCGCCTCGCGGGTATTGACCAAGAGATACGGCTACATCAGCGGGTGGACAGTCTGCATACGTGCCATCGTACGAATGAAATAGATAGTGTGGATAGCGTTTCGCCACAGCATCCATAATCCATGCAGCTCGCTCCGCGCAGGCGATGTCGCCCGTTAGTGCATATAGTCTCGAGAGGGGTAGGACCTGGTCAATACACCAGCGGCCACGATTGGCGCGCAGGATTCCACTCCAACTCGTGTGCACGGGATTGTCAATCCATCGGAGCGCGTGGGATCCAGAACGGTCAGACGGATTGCGACGCTCATCGTCTGTAAGATAGAAGGTGAAAGTCTGCCCCATCTGGCGGGCGGTCAGACTCCCTGTTTCGGGGAATTCGTCGTTGGGATATACCGTGCCACAGTACTTGCATTCCAGTCTGTCGGAAGCCGAAACATCCCACAGGTAGAGTCCTGTTTCGCCCATGGTTGACAACCGGCCGACACAGACGGGACAGTTCTGTCCATATGTGGGCCATGGCGTCAGATCGGGCATCATCTGCTCAAAGAAATCCCGGCCTTGCGCTACGGCAAAACCCACGGATTCACGCCAGTCATCCACAATTTGGGCGGCCCATCGGTGGCGTTTGTTGTTTTCGCAGGCAATAGACAGATCTTGTACGGACATAGTTACTCTCTTCATGACTTGAAAAGACTGCGCACCAGAAACCAGATATTAGCTGGCCGTTCAGCCAACCTTCGCATGTACCAGGGAAACCAGGCGTCCCCATAACTGATTAATATGCATAAGACGTTACCATCACTCACTAGTGACCCTTGAGCCTCCCGGCCAATGCCGTACAGCATCTGGAACTCGTACTTGTCTGAGGGTATCTTTCTTTGTCTTACTTCTGACAGGATTAGATCGATCATGATGGGGTCATGGGTAGCAAAAGCGGGCCGGGCCCCCGCATCAAGGGCGTCGTCGGCGAGCATGCGTTTCGAGAGTGCAAGGTAGTTTGCATCGACATCAGACTTTGCAGGCCAGGCGATGTCGGTAGACTCAGCATATGCTCCTTTGACAAGCCGAATGGTGGGCCCCAGTGGAAGCAGGGCCTCCAGGTCGTCGGCTGTGCGGTAGAGATAAGCCTGCATGGCCAGACCAACTTCTTTGTAAGATGATAGAAGCCTTCGATAGAGATCCAGCGTTACGTCCAGATAGACGCTTCCTTCAACGTCGATCCAGATAAATGTGGATAGCGCTCGCGCATGTTCGGTCAGCGATTCGAGGTTGGAATATGCAATCTCAGGACTGATGTCCAATCCCAGCTGCGTGGGCTTCACCGAGATAACCGTACCCAAGCCACGATCTGATATTTGCGTCATGGCCTGTAGATAGTGATGCGTCACCTCTGCAGCTTCTGTTTCCGATGTGACGTTCTCACCCAGCAAGGTGATGATGGTTGCCATCTGCGCGTCCTGCACGACACGACATTCTGCGAGGGCATCGTCGAGGCTCTCGCCGGGCATGAATCGTCTGGATGCACGACGGACAAATCGCGTTTTCGGCAGTTTCACCGCAAGCCAATTACTGCGCGAGACCCAGAGGAGTATCTCTCGGACTATGGACATGATGTATCTCCGTTGGCGTCGAAATATAAACCGGCTCCAGGGCGGGCTCAAGTACAATCGCCGTCCATTCATGGCGCTTCTTGACCATGTGTGCGAAACTGATGCCACGGTTTTGGGCTTGGCAAGGCAACGTGCACGTATGGATCCCACTGAGGCAGCACAATCATCGTTGTTTGTCGATTTTCTACAAGATCTGGCCGGTGAGGATGCACTGGCAATCATCCTATCCTCGCACACAGAACCAATAAATGCCGGCCCGAGCATCAGCGTGTCCGAGACCGGTGGATTATGATTCACTGATGAGGTGGGAAGTGGCCGTTGTCGGCTGTGACTACCGCATCGATGACTCGTGCAATCTCTGCCCTGTTCCGCTTGACATTGCCCGAGGCGCCACGCACTATTGTACCTTCTTCTCAGCTACGGTTCTTACATCCTCAGAAACGGTCATTCCAGATCTACCAGGAGAACACCATGCGCCCTACCGCCATACTGGCTCTCTTTATGCTATTGTGCACCGAGTCGGCCTTTGGACAGGTCACAGCTCAGCATCAGTTTGAGACCGCGTACGACCAGTGGGATGCTGGAAAATATCCTGATGCGATTAAAGGTTTTCAGTCGGTTCTTAAGGCTCCCGACGGGGACGATTTCCTGGAGGATATCGCACTCGTTACGGGCGAGCTATATCATACAACCGAGGTTGCGCCTCATGGCACTAACCTGCAGTGGAGTCCCGATGGTCGCTATGCCGCATATTCCACTGGATCACTGGCCGGCGGTGACGCGATACGCCACATCATATCGTGGCAGAATGGCAAGCAGGTAGCTATAGCCGATATTCCGTCTTTGTCTGTGTTGACATTTTCCTCCCAAGCTGACAAGATTGCCTTTCTGATGATTCCAGAAGATACCGAGCTGGATGCCGCTCGAACCATGGCGTCTGAATTACGGGCGGCTCGGGATTTTACCGGATGGCGCAATCAACTAAGCGTGGTTAGACAGTTGGAAGGATTCAGGGCCAGGATCTTTGAGCAAGACCTCAAAACCGGGGTAAAGCGGGAAATTGAACTTCCCGAAGCAAGTAAACTTGAGCTCAAATTCACCGCAAGCGGGATGGACCTGCTTGTCTTGGCAGGTAAGGGGCCCACTGACAGACAGATCTACCTGCTCACCAATGACAGATCTCCCGTGCCTCTTACCGGAAGTCCGGGAGATTTTTCTGACCTGTCCGTAGTTGCTGGCGGTCGTTATCTGGTCTACAGCTTTGGTAAGGACCAGTTTCGTGTCCATGATTTACAGGCGGGCCGCGCGGACACCTTCGAAGGTACAGGTTTTTCCGTCTCCTCGGATGGTTCGACACTTGCGTATTATGGCAAGTCTGACGGGATGGCTACGGTCAATGCCATCACGCTCGGTAGCACTGCACCACCGCGAATACTCCATCAAACAGAGTACCGGGTCGGAACTCTGGCTCTCTCTCCAAAAGGTGACCGAGTGGTCTACCAGATGCGTCCCCGAGAGGACTGGGAGCTCTATGTCGCCTCCACGGATGGCACGGAGAATTCTCGGCTCACCAACGATATTCAGCACGACCTATTTCCCCGATACATGAAAAGCGATCTGATTTTAGGAATCATAGGGGAGGGCCGACATAGACGATCATTTGTTTATGACACAGCCACCGGTACCCGCACTCGTTTATTCCACAACAATACGATTCGTACTGTAGCTCCGGAGTATGAGTGGTCCGTCAGCCCTGATGGGGCGCGTGTACTGATCGTTTCGGAGCGAGATGGAGATACGATTTCGCCGGAACGCGGCGTCTATCTGGTAGACCTGAATCGTAAGCTCATCAAGGATGAGATCACCAGTCGCCTTGACAAGATGCTTGCCGGTGAGCTGGATCTCCGCCAACGTGGTCGGGAGATGTTTGAGGTCATCGATGATGATGTGCGGCAGGCCTCATCGGAGGCCTCCATCACGAGATTATATGCATATGCTAAGGACCTGCACAGCTTCGGTACTAAATACATAGGTGAACCGGGTAATCGACTTGCTATTACCTATCTAACGGACAAGCTGAAGTCGTTTGGATATGAGGTAGAACAGCAGTGGTTTGAGCCTAAACCGGGGATAGAGTCGGCCAACGTAATCGCCACGTTGAAAGGTGCCGTTGATCCGGATCTTGTTTATGTAATAAGTAGTCACTTCGACTCATCGCAAAGAGGCCCAGGTGCAGATGACAATTCTTCCGGAACTACGGTTCTATTAGAGACGGCACGGGTGCTCTCTGAGCGTCCGATGGCAGCGACCGTCAAGTTTGCATTCTTCACGGGTGAAGAGGCCGGCCTGCTTGGCAGTCGCTACTACGTCAAGAAATCGGCCGAAAATAATGTCAAACTCCTCGGGGCGCTGAATAACGATATGGTAGGGTGGGCCAACAATCATCGACTGGATGACACGATTCGGTATTCCAATGTCGGGATCCGGGACGTCCAGCACGCGGCCGCCTTCCTCTTCTCGAATCTGATCACCTATGACGCCAAATACTATAAATCGACGGACGCACACGCCTATTATGATGAGTATGGTGACATTGTTGGAGGAATCGGATCCTATCCTATCCTCAGCAGTCCTCACTATCACCAGTCGCACGATGTGCTTGAGATCATCAATCATCAACTGGTGACAGAGGTTACCAGAACCACAATTGGCACCATCATGCTGCTTGCGTCTAGTCCATCTCGGTTGACGGGGTTGCAGGTAGATGGGCAGTCTGGAACCGGCACGGATCTAAAGTGGGATGCTGCTGTGGAAGGAAATGCATCAGAGTATCTGATTTCCTACCAGAACTCCGGCGCCGAACGCATTGCCTTGACCACCAGCGAGCCCATGATTTCGATTTCAGGTTTGAAACCTGGATCGGAAGTGCGGGTTAAGGCGATCAACGATCGTGATATGACTGGTTGGGACTGGGCAAGAATCACCATCGAATAATGGGGAGGTGTAGCGTATGAGTTTCGGTATTACAAAGACGGTCCCTGCTAAGCGTGGCCAGCAGGGCGTCGAAGCGTTGTATGACGGTAGTCTGTCCGAGTTCGAATTTCACATGGCGGGAAAACCCACGAGGCTAAACGTCGGTGACTATGTCTACACAATCTTTCAGGACGAGCTCTACGGTCGTGTCGAGATTAAGGAACTGATTGGCGGGGCCGTCAATCCAGATTCGGGCAAGCCACGTACGCTTGTGATGGTAAAGTGTCCTGGGGAACGTCTCGAGAACCCAATCCCCAGGCAGGGCCACCGCGGAACGAGATATTGGGACGGCGACGAGTGGCCCGGGTAAATGACTACGCACTAAAGTTCTCAGCGAATCCAGCAGACACGGATCTCATAGTCGAAACTCGAACGTAGAATGGGCGGCACCGGCCCCCGTGCAGATCGTCTACTTTGATTAGCATCATTCAGTGGGATGGGAGAGGGAGGAGATATCATGCAGTACCGAAGGTTTGGCAAGACGGACTGGGACATATCCGCTATCGGCATGGGCACCTGGAATATCGGAAATCAGTGGGGCGACATCGACGATGCTACTGCGTGGGCCTCGGTGCGTTCCTGCTTTGACAATGGGATCAACCTCTTTGATACCGCGGAATCCTATGGCATACCCAACGGATTATCTGAAGAACGCTTGGGTACGGCACTTTCTGGAATTCGTCACCAGTCCTACATTGTCACGAAAATAGGAAATTGGGGAAAACGTACGGGACAAGGAGTGCCCAAGAACACGGTTGACATGATTCGCCTGTGTGCCCATGCCTGTCTCCATCGCCTGCGGACGGACTGGATCGATGTGCTCTTGTGTCATGAGGGTGATATAGACGATCCCTCCGTGTATCTGGAGTCGTTTGAGGTTTTGAAGCAGGAAGGTAGGGTCCGTCATTTCGGTATCTCTACCGACTCTCTCGACGTCTTGAAGAAGTTCAACCAATTCAACAGCTGCAGCGTGGTGCAACTAAACTACTCACTACTGAATCGCGCCGCTGAGGCTCAACTCCTGCCATATTGTGAGGAGAACGACATTGCGGTGATGGTTCGTGGCCCGCTGGCCATGGGAATGCTGTCTGGTAGCTATACTCGTGAGACCCGGTTTAGCGACTCCATTCGGTCCGGTTGGCATGATG
>JABIQT010001006.1 GCA_018667995.1 Candidatus Latescibacterota bacterium | reverse complement strand
GTTGGGACTCGCTGCCGGACACGCTATATATGTGGTGGATATTCTGCCCGAGTCCAATACGGTGATAGTGGGTGAAGATGAGGATTTATTGCGCGATTCATTGATGGCCGATCAGGTTCACTGGCAATCTGGTAGTAGTCCGGGCAGTGAATTCGAGGGCCTGGTGAAGATTCGCTACCGGCAGTCGAGTACCCCGGCCACCATTGCTCCCGGTGCAGACGGCCGCGCCGTCGTCACCTTCCGATCGCCGCAGCGTGCAATCACACCAGGCCAGTCGGTGGTGTTCTATGACGGATCAGACGTTCTCGGTGGGGGTATTATCCTGCAGTAAGGGCATTTCAGTGAGTTGGGAAAGAGTATTCCGGGCCGCTGGTATCGGGCGACTTGCAGTGGTGTTCGTACTTCTGACTTTCATACTGCCTGCGGATGCCGCAGAATGGGAAGTACGGAGATTTGACCACTATGAGATCACCTATCGGCCCGATGATGCGCCTTTCGCAGATCGTGTCGTAAACATCATACGCCGCGTGACGCCCGACCTGATCGCCAATATTGGAATAGTTTCCGCCGATACCATTCACGTCCAGATTGCCGATACGGTAGAGGAGTTCAGCACATTCACAGGAAGGGCAATTCCGGACTGGGGAGAGGCATATGCGGTACCGGATCTCAACCTGATTGTACTGAAATCTCCCCGTATCAGTGGTTCTGTGGGAAACCTTCGGGAAGTTGTAATTCACGAAACCGCTCACATACTGCTTCATAGCGCCATGCGCAGTGCGGACATTCCCAGATGGCTGGATGAAGGTTTCGCCATGTATTCCGCACGGGAATGGGGAGTTTGGGATCGAGCCAGCTTGATCCTGGCTGTTCTAACGGATAACTTGGTGCCGCTGGAGGAGATTCGGTCTGTCAATACCTTTTCAGCATCCAGGGCTGATCTGGCATATCAGGAAAGTGCTCTGGCCATTCAATTCGTCATCAGCAGGTCCGGCCGGGTCGGATTGCGGTCACTATTGGCGAACTTGCGGAAATCGGGTACAATAAACAGCGCGACGCATGCCTCTCTGGGCCTCAATGCGGTGCAGTTCGAGCAAGCCTGGCGTCTATATATGGAGGAAACGTACGGTTGGCGTGCGGTACCCATGGAGGCGCTTTCGTTGCTTCTGGGTCCGCTATTTGTAGTGCTGTTCGTCCTGGCCTATGTGTCCATGCGATGGCGTCGTCGTCAGGTTCTGAAGCGTTGGTCGATAGAGGAAGATCCCGGCTTCGAGGATTCTGTTTTACGGAGTGACGATGAAGACCGCTGGCATCGACTGAAGCGAGAATGGGACATTTCTGAAGACAGAGGCAAGGATTGATACGCCCGATGTCGGTGTGCGGGATCCAGTACCAGGTTTGGAGATCCTAAAGACATGAAGCTAAGGTATCACCTTGAGTTCGCGGGATTGAGGCTCCTCGTCGCTGTGGCACGATCTGTTTCGACCAGCACAGCGGCGTGGCTCGGAACGCGTCTGGGCGATGTGGCTTTTGATCTGGTTCGTAAGCGTCGCAAAGTAGCCCTGGCGCACCTGCGACAGACGTTTCCTGACGAGGGCGACCTCGTTGCACTGGCGCGTTCTGTCTATCGCCACTTGGGCGGCACGGCCATGGAGCACGCCCGAACGCTTGGAGCTTCGTCTGGAGATATTCCAGGCAAGGTGATGTTCTCCGGAGAAGAACATCTTGCGAAGGCCTTGGAATTGGGGCGCGGCGCCATTCTGATAACCGGTCATTTTGGTTACTGGGAAATGCTGGGTGCCGCAGTCGGATCTCTGGGATACCCCATAACGGTTGTTGCCAAAGACCAGCACAATCCGCTCGTCAATTCGTTGATAGTACAGTGTAGGGAACGGCTGGGCATGCGGGTTGTGCCGATGTCATCGGCCACGCGGGGTGTGCTGAAGAGTCTAAGCCAGAACGAGTGTGTCGGGCTACTCGTAGATCAGGATGCTGGGCCTGGCGGCGTATTCGTAGACTTTCTCGGTCGTGAGGCCTCGACATACAGGGGGCCAGTAGTCTTTGCCGCCCGTACCGGAGCCCCTATTATTCCGTGTTTCATTCTCAAGGAGGGCTTCGAGCGTCACCGGGTTGTCTTCGAGCCGGCCATAGATGTGGTGTCAACCGGAAATGACGAGGATGACATCGTTCGATACACTCAGGCGTATACGGAGGTGCTTGAGCGCTACGTGCGCGACTATCCCGATCACTGGTTCTGGGTACATCGACGTTGGAAGACGCACCGGGAGGAGTGAACTTTCGGCGCTGCAGCTGGACCGTAAATTAGAGAGCCGTTTCGTTCGGCGAATGTGTAGCTTCATACCGTAATTCAAGGAGAATAGAATGTCTCGTCTTACCGTTTCGCTCTTGTTGGCAGGCCTGGTCACCGTTGTTGCCTCATGCTCGGAGGAACCAGCCCCTCAATCTTTCAGTGAATCGGGCCAAATGGCTTCCGAGATGGCTGTTGCCGGATCGCAGGAAGCAGGTTCTCCTCGATCGCAACCGGCCGGTGAGATGACAAGTTCTGCTGCTGGCGCCTCCTGGAATGTGCCGGACCGCTGGACCGTTCAGGAGAAACGGCCCATGAGGGTGGCTACCTACAATGTGGCTCCCGAGTCCGGTGACACTGTCCCAGGTGAATGTGCCATATTCTTTTTCGGAACCGGAGAAGGCGGAAGTGTGGAAATGAACCTGGCACGGTGGAAAAGTCAGTTTGAAAACGCCGACGGTCAGGAGGCGGAGTTGATCCAGAAGAGCCAGACTATTAACGGATTGAAAGTGACATCGACCTCCATCTCTGGAACCTATCTCGCAGCTATGGGCCCAATGTTCCAATCGGGAGCTGCAAAATCAGAGGGACACAAAATGCTCGGAGCAATCATCACTGCGCCGGAGGGAAATGTTTTCATCAAGTTTACTGGACCTGAGAAAACAATTGACGCAGCCGCTCAGGAGTTTAACGATATGATCCTGTCCGTCCGCAAAAGATAAGTACGCACCCCTTGCCGGAGTGAGAATTCATGTTGATAATCGACGCCCATCTCGATCTCTCCTGGAATGCTTTACAGGGAAATCGAGACCTGCTTGACTCAGTCTACACCATTCGGTCCCGCGAAAGAGGTAGTACATCGCCGGGTTTCGGTCAGGGCACGGTGGCACTGCCTGATATGGTAAAGGGTAGAGTAGCCTTGAGTGTCGTGACCGTATTTGGCCGCTCGACCGGGAATCCTACACCTTATACAGACTATGGCTCCCCCACACAGGCCTTTGGCGTCGCGCGTGGTCAGTTGGCATATTACCGTGCCCTGGAGACGGACGGCCATGTGCGTGTTATCACCAAGCGCCCGGATCTGGACGACCACATGAATGACTGGGTGGCATGGGACCTTACGGAAGCTGGTGATCCTCCTCCCCTTGGTTTTGTGATTAGCATGGAGGGCGCCGATCCCATTCAGACGCCCGATCAGCTGGAATCGTGGGTAGATCTTGGACTCCGAGCCATAGGATTAACCCATTACGGTGCTGGACGATATGCCGGAGGCACCGGGGTGGACAGTGGCTTGACCGACTTGGGGCATTCCTTACTCAGTGAAATGCAGCGATTGGGGGTAATACTGGACGTGACGCACTCCTCTGATCGTTCGTTCTGGGAATCTCTCGAACATTTTCACGGCTGTATAATTGCCAGTCACAACAATTGTAGATCCCTGGTGCCTCATCAACGTCAGTTTGATGATGCCCAACTAAGGGCTATAATTGGTCGCGACGGTGTTGTCGGTACGGCCTTCGATGCCTGGATGCTTCATCCGAGATGGACACTGCTGGATCCAGGGAATAAGGCAGTATCGCTGGCCAACGTAGTGGATCATATAGACTACGTGTGTCAATTGGCGGGCAATAGCCGTCACGCGGCCATTGGTTCC
>JABIQT010000596.1 GCA_018667995.1 Candidatus Latescibacterota bacterium | reverse complement strand
TGTTGTTCTTTCGCCGTGTAGTCTGCGCAGGGGAGCGGGTCATGCGTCTGTCATTTAGGTCGTGTCGTCTGGTATTTCGTGGAGAAGATGGCTTCATTGAGCTTCGTAGACGACGCCTTCAGGGGTGAAGGACGTGTCTGATACCGATTCGGACTGTCGGATATAGTAGACGTCGAAAGTGCCCTCGCCCGGGAATGTGTAGGACCATATCTCAAGCGAATCCCCCATGGACACTTCGTGCCACCATGCCTCCTGCGGACCCCAGATGGATTCGGTCTGTTTGACCATTGCAGATTTTGATGTGGGCGCACCCAGAAGTTGTATCACTTCAGCTCGTGATATGCCTTGATGTATGGCGGATCGGTCTGGTGGTCCGGGGGATTGGCAACCGGTTATTGCCAGTGTGAGTACGAGGCTTATTGACAGGGAGTGTTGCAGGCTAAATTGGGGGTGCATCTGTCAGGAATCTCAATTGGTGTAGTGGTTAATGCGTAGGCACGTTTGAAAAAATCAATCCACTTGCATGTCAAAGGCTGCGTAAGAACTTAAGGATTTGATTGAAAACAAGATCATGAAGATTTGGTTTAAATAGATAGCCAGAATGACCAGATCCGATTCCCAGATCAGTCTCCGTCACGATACTGGTCCCATTCGCTATATAGGAATGAATAGCTCTAACATCAGTGGGAGGCACAAAGTTATCCATTTCTGATGTGATTGTTAGGATTCTCATGGATTTCACCTGTTCAAGGGAATCAGGTAAAGTGATATCTTCCGCCAGATACTTAACCTTCAGACGACCGTTTGACTCTATCGCCGCTCGAACCTCCGTAAGCAATTGGAGAGGTCCAGCATCGAGGACCTTTGACGCTAGAATTCCTTTGAACACACGGGTATCGAAATCTGTATTGCGGAAAAGCAAGCTCGGAATTGGTAGACGCTTGAGAACAGCAGCGACGATTTTGTACTGTCCACCAAACTTCATAAAATAGCGTATTATGCCTGGGTGCAACAACGACCCCCAAAATGACCGAAAAAAGCCAGCTTGTACACGCACGAAATCTGCCGGAGATATCCGTCCGTCGCCATCCGGATCGAGTAGACTGTAATAGGTATTCCACTTCGCGCGGATCAGGCACCATGGTGAGATTGATGGCGTCAATTGAACCGGCGATGCCATTGTGAAACAGGCCCCGATGTTGGACAGATCAATTGCGATCTTCGGCTTGCGAGAGATTGCAGCATAACACATCAGCAGATATATCTGTACACCACCCAGGCTATGTCCGCCAAGAATCACTTTTTGCGATCCCGTTACATCCATAGCATGTTTTATTACGGTCGGCAGATCCAATAGTGCTATCTCTGCGAGTCCGAAATTCCAGTTCTTGGTTTGAGAGCCCCCAGCGCCTCTTTGGTCATATGTTATTACCGTATAGCCCTGATCCCGTAGGCGCCGAGCAAGGCTGACATGGTTGGCATTTGGCACATCAAAAATATCCGATGACGACAGCAATCCATGTACGAGAACAATTGGATCAGAAGGCAGAGGAGTCGCAGGGGTGTATAACCGAATTCTGAGTCGATTGCCATCTTCGGTTGTTAGTTCTGATTCCAGGGGGTCTATGCTCGATCCAGTCACGGTGTTTCCATGAGAAAAACTGTAAGTGTAGGCAGTGCCCATGACAGAATCGACGGGAATGCGTTTGTAAAGACGATATAAACTACCGTCCGGGCACTACGCCATGAGACAGAAGGCGTACTAACCGAGTCGATATTCTTCCGCAGCTTCATGAGGGAATCAATTGTATCGAATACTCTCTTCTTGCCATCACCGTCGTCCTCGTCTTCATATTTAGAGATCATGATATTGAATTCTTTGTGGATGAGGCTGTCGATATGTTCCTTATTTTGCCGGCTCAGAGCTTTGACACGCCTCCTGATCCAGATTCCGGGCAACACATACACTAATACTAAGATGAATCCAGCAAAAATCGAATATCCATAGACGATGTTCCCGGGAGGGAATTTTGAACATACGATACTGGTAAGTGATATTGCGGTATATCCGCTTGCGACTACAGCGATCTTCGTGCGTAGCGTATCAACAAATTCGGTTGAGCGGTTTCGTCTATGCCAGATGGAGATTTGAATGTGGTCCCTCAACCTCCATATCAGAACCATGGTTTTGTATAATGATACAAACGAGACCCCAGTTACGAAATTGACGGCCCATATGAAGGAGGCAAGTAGTAAGTTGAGACCTATATTGGAATCCCAGATGTTCAGCACGAACACAGATGCAGAGACTATGGAACCATACGCGATGCCAATAATCAGACTGGTCTTCTGCTGTTCGAATGTCTGTACCACGGCACTCTGAGCATCTGATTTCGCCTTGTCAACACCCTCAGCTCCAATTGCGCTGAGGTTAGAAGCGTAGAAAGGCCAGAGATTGGATGCCAAGAAGGCCTTCACACTGTACATTCCGGCACCCAGGAGGAAGGTTGCACCGCATAACAACGCCACAAAATCCCAATCTTCAATAGGCCGACCGCTGGCAAACACTCCGTATTGATATAGTAGGCCCGTTAATGCCGGTATCAGCATCATCAACCAGGTATAGCGCTTACTTCCGAGCATCCAAGGATTAGCCAAAGGCATGGTAGACATGGCGTCAAATACCTTGTTCTTGATCTCAATGTCGTCCAAATCACATTCCAGTAATTTCAGGATTTTGTGATCCCGCTCAGTGTTCATGATAGCCTCTGATGAATGTTGTCTACTGCGCTCGTATTGCTTCCTACATGATATTGTGCAGCGCAGTTGGGTGGTGCGTCTCAGCCGAAACGCCAGCACTACTGCGGCAAGGTTACCATTCGTAACATCTGCAGTTCAATTTGACGCTGCTCTATCTCAAGTATGGTTTATCGAAGGATTTGACAGACAAGCAGAATGCATAGTTAGAACACACTGACACCATCCCAAGGTGACTTGGAGTGGAGCAACCACTCAATTAATAGGGATTGGATGATATTTAGGAGTTTAACAGTGTGTCAATGCGTTGAGCAACTAAAATCTACCTATGTTCATGTCGAAGAACCCGATGCCTGCTGGTATATTGCGAGGGCCAAATCGACCACTTCAGGTCGGATGAATTCTCTGAATCCTGGAGGGTTACCAGACGAGCGAATAGCTTCGATCGATAGCGGCGTTGTTACATTCTGATTGGCTACCCTACCGCCTGCCCCACCAACCACCGCCATTCCCCATCCTCCAGTACGCCATCCTCAAGATATCGCAACACTCTGGGCACCAATGTCTCTGCGATCTCCTCCGCCGTCATCACCTTGCGCTTATCTGTGTATTCGGCTTCTTCGAGGAATTCTGTCAGGTTCTCGATCTTCTTCCGACTGAAGCCTTTCACGGCGCCTTTCCGGAGTTTCTCGATCAGCATTTCACCCTTGCTGTCGAGGTCCACTACCAGTTCACTGATTTCCTCCAGGAACCGTTCGCTCACGGCACCGGAAGCTTCCAGAACCTGACGATCTACTGGTTTTCCGCGGCCGATCTCGCGCAGATTGATAGTCTGGGCGATGACGTCTGATGCGGCCAGCGCCCGTTGGTAAGCAGGGGTATTGGCATTGATTAGTGAGGAGCCGCTATGCAGGACGATGTTTTCCAGTTGGCCCCACCGATTGATCTGATTGCGCAGGAGATCGTATAGCAGGTCCACATCTTTAATCAGATACCAGAGATGAATGTCGCCCGCGTGGGTGATGGTATTCAGATCGGCCATGCCCAGAAACGCACCGTATTGCTGCCAGTCCAGTCCCTCGGGTTTGGGGATTTCCTGCATGGGTGGCAGGTCGAGGGGGCGTTTGGGGACCCGCTCGGATTCGACGAATTGACGTACTTCAGCCAGATCTGTCACCTGGTAAGGCACGTCGCCGCTCAGCGCGAGCAGGCGTTCCCACTTGCCGACCTCGTCATGCTGGGCGGTGTAGTAGAAGATCTGTCTGCCCTGGCGGCAGATCTCAATGGCCGTCTCGATGATTTGATCGGCACGCTTTTCGTCGCTATTGCCGAGGGTTTCATCGAGGAGTAGCGGGATCTTGAGTCCGCCCCGTTCCTGGTGTTCGAGGAAGGCCATTCGGACAGCTATGAGCAATTGCAGCCGGGTGCCGCTGGAGAGGGCATCCAGTGGTTTGCCCACACCCTCGGCGGTGTCGA
Source organism: Candidatus Latescibacterota bacterium (assembly GCA_018667995.1). Lineage (GTDB taxonomy): Bacteria > JAAXHH01 > JAAXHH01 > JAAXHH01 > JABIQT01 > JABIQT01. The sequence continues at coordinate 795 of JABIQT010000596.1, read as the reverse complement.
TACCTCGGAATTCAGGCGAACCGGTTCGATCGTCCATTTCCAGGCTGTATCGTCCGTTCGTGAAATTGGTGAACAAGTGTCGCGCCCGCTGGAAGACGCCAGGGCGGTCGCGGGTACGTTCTTTTTCGGCCAGGAAATCCACGAGCACGTTTCCGATGAGGCTTCGCTGGTCCTGGTCGCGCTGGTCCCTCAGGGCGTTCTCGCAGTCGGAGATCTGTGCCAGCTTCTCCTCACGGCGTGTCTGCTGTTTGGCTTGGTTTACCTCCGTGCGGATTTCTATCATACTTTCATGGGTTTCTTCCCGTGTAGACGCTTGCTCCTGGCATCTCTGTACTTCCCGCTCCAAATCCGACACCGACAGTTCCATCAGGTCCTCACGAGACTCGGCAGCTTTCGTGGCCACGGCGAGGTCCCTCGTCGCCACATCGTGTTGTTGTTTCGCGGACAGGTAGTCGTCCCGCTGGGCCAGCCACTGTGAGAGTGTCAGGTCGTCGCCGATAGTGAGTCCTGCACCAGCGAAGATCTCCTCGACCTGGGACGTGAGGCGTGAGGTCCTATTAACCAAGTCGGTCGCTTGTTCTGTAGCCAGAGACACTTCCTGCAAAGCTGCGGCGTGGGTTTCCCGAAGCGTGTCCAGCTTATCTACGAGTCCAGTCAGGAGTGTGGTGTCGCCTGCTGGATCGCAGCCGTACTGGACCAGCTTCGCTTTGACGTTGTCCTGAAGCGATAATCTCTGTACACCAAGGCCATCCAGTTGTTCCTTTGCGCGGCATGAATTGCTCTCGGCATTGAAAT
>JABIQT010001107.1 GCA_018667995.1 Candidatus Latescibacterota bacterium | reverse complement strand
TGCGTTGGCCTCGGATCTGATTCGGAAGATCTTCCTAAAGTGGGCAACGGTCAAAAGCAGTTGGGAATGGCAGTTGCCGCAGTGGGAAACTGATCAGGTTCAAACTTCTGTTGAGTCCAATTGTCGCGATATATTCAAGATGCTCCAAAGTGAAAGTCTCCTGGTCGGCGGATTGATAAGTCATACGATAAAACCTGCGGAAATCAAGGATGGCTATGAAGGGCTCTTGAATGAGAAACAAGACTATTGGGGAATCGTGATTGATTGGACCTGATAGGGAACGGAGACAATCCCAATGAATCGTCCTGGCATTGTGGGCCATCGGGGAGCTGGAAATCTGGCGCCAGAGAATACGCTGGCTGCGGTATACACTGCGATTCGAATGGGACTTACTGCCATTGAATGTGACGTACAAGCCACCGCTGACGGTGAGCTAGTCCTCTTTCACGATACGTCGATAGAGCGCACCACCGACGGTTCGGGACTGCTGGCTGATACCGCTCTTGATGACCTCAAGTTACTGGACGCCGGTGTGTGGTTTGATTATCTGTACCGCGGCGAGCACGTTGCTACATTCCAGGACGCCCTGGAACTGATCGATGGGCGCCTCACCGTCTTCGTCGAACTGAAACAGCCATCAACGGTCGACCGCACTGCGGATATCGTGGAGCGTTGCCGTGGCGAATCCTGGTGCAGGATCATCTCATATTCGGAGTACGTCCTCGCTCAGAGCGCCAGAAGGTTGCCCCAAGTACCCCGTACGTTTCTGATCAATCCGGAGAGCGCGCCGGATCCTCTCGAAGTGATCGAACATCTCAATGCAATTCCTGCCGATATGGTTGGTGTCCCTCTCAGGTGGTTGGAGACGGACCTGGTGGCCAAAATCAGGCAAGCCGGATTTCAGGTTATAACCGGTCCTGTGGATACCGTCGGGCATTGTCAGCAGATTACGGAAGCCCAACCGGATTTCCTGCTTACCAATGAGCCCGGTAACGTAATATCGTACTTTGATGATCAGGATTCGGCTTGAGGGTCATTCCGGTCCAAATACTGTAACTGATGGAGACGGCTGTATATACCCTCCAATCGGACCAGTTCCTCGTGGGACCCCATCTCCCTCAAAATGCCCTTGTGCAGCACGATAATAGCATCGGCATTTCGGATCGTCGATAGACGGTGTGCGATCACGATCGACGTTCGCGTATGCATCAGTCGTTCCACAGCGTCTTGAATCCACTGCTCTGTTTCGGTATCCACATTTGCGGTCGCCTCGTCCAAGATCAATATATCCGGGTCGGCTGCGAGGGCCCTGGCAAATGCGATCAGCTGGCGCTGCCCAGAAGACAACATACTGCCCCGTTCCGAGATCTCGTGGCTGTAGCCGTCGGGCAGTTTGTCGATAAACCGGTCAGCATTCACGTCGTGAGCGGCTTTACGAATGGCCTCATCCGAGACAGAAGTGTCGCCTAGACGAATGTTGTTGCTTACGTTGCCCGAAAACAAAAAGACGTCCTGTTGTACCACACCGACCCGCTTTCGCAACGATTCCACATCCCAGTCTCGTACTTCCACGCCATCAACGAGAATGCTTCCCTTCTGTATATCGTAGAAGCGGGCGAGTAGGCTTATGATCGTGCTTTTTCCGGACCCGGTTGCACCCACGATTGCTACACTTTCTCCAGGCTGGATCACGAAGGAAACGTCCTGAAGAACCCAGTCTTCCTCCTGATAGGCGAACCAAACGTTCTGAAACTCTATTCCACCCTCCATCGTCTTCTGTTTATGCTTGCCTCCCGTTGATTCCGGTTCCGTGTCGATCAGTTCGAAGATTCGCTCAGAAGAGGCCATGGCGCTCTGGAGTATACCGTAACGCTCAGAGATATCCATTATTGGCCAGAAGAAGCGTGGAATGTACTGTAACATCGCCACGACGATGCCCCAATTCACCTGTGATCGCACGACATCGCTGCAGCCGTACCAGATGACAAGTGCGGTTACAGTGGCGCCTATGAACTCCATGATCGGATAAAAGAGCGAATAGTAGTAGGTCGTCTGGAGGTTGGCGTCTAAATAGCTTCGATTAACATCGTCAAATTGCTCACGGTTTCGTGACTCGCGGTTGAAGAGCTGCACCACCTCCATCCCGGAGATATTCTCCTGAAGAAAGGCGTTCAGCTTTGACAGACGACTTCGTGCAAGTCGAAACGTTCGAAGCATTCGCTTTTGAAACCAGAAGGTCACCCCAAACATGAACGGAACAGAGAGGCATGTCACTAACGCTAGCTCTACGTCCATATAGAACATATACCCTACAATAGCCAGCACGGTAAAGAGATCACTGAAAGATGCCACAATACCGTCGGTGAAGAGCTCGTTTAAGGCATCTACATCATTGGTATTCCTTGTCATGAGACGTCCGATAGGCATTCTATCGAAGAATTTCATGGGTAAACGCTGAATGTGCGCAAATATCTCTGCGCGAATGTCATACATTGCCCATTGTCCGGTTATTTTTGTGATGTAGCGTTCCGCATAATTGGTGATGAATTGAAGGATTAGAAATATGAGGAAGGTAATGCACACCGCGTTCAGACCTGCCAGATCTCCAGGGATGATGTGCTCATCCACCGCGACCTTAGTGAGATACGGTGTTGCCTGCCGGAAGAAGGCTGTTAAAAGAATCAGAACGAATGCCACGGAAACCCAGCGCCAATATGGCTTCAGATATCCAATCAGCCGCCAGAGTAGGCTGGCGTTGAAGGACTTTTCTGTGATTTCATCTTCCTGGAATTGCTGAGACATAGGAACTCAGAATGATACGTGGTGTTTTGGTGGATCGAACGCAGAATTAACACGTCGAGTGAGGAGCCTTATAGCTCACTCAATTCATCGCTTAATTGTTGTTTTTGATGCATATCAGCGTAGATGCCTGCATGCGCGATCAGGTCGCTGTGTGTGCCTTGTTCCGCAATCCTGCCTTCGTCCATCACAATGATATGATCGGCATTCTTTACTGTGGATATACGATGAGCAATAAGAATCGTGGTGCGCTCGGCCATGACGTCTCTGAGGCGTGACAGAATCTCGTCCTCCGTATGGGTGTCTACGCTGGCCATGGCGTCGTCCAAAATCAGGATTTTGGGACGACGAATCACAGCGCGCGCTAGCGCCGTTCGCTGCTTCTGTCCTCCCGAGAGTGTCACACCACGTTCTCCCATTACGGTTTCGAGACCCTCAGGGAAGTCCAAGAGATCCTTGGTCAGTTGGGAGGTGTCTGTGGCCCATGTGATCTGCTCATCTGTAGCTTCGTTCACTCCAAAAGCGACGTTCCCTCGAACGGTATCCGAGAAGAGGAAGGTGTCTTGAGGGACGAATCCAATCCCTGCGCGAAGGTCCTCTAATCTATAATCGGAGATCGGTTTTCCATCGAGAAGCAGGAGTCCAGAGGTCGGTTCAATCATCCTGGGAATCAGTCGTGCGAGGGTCGTTTTGCCGGATCCTACACGTCCTACGATCGCAAGCGAACTTCCCTCTGGTACCGTCAGACTGATGTCATGCAGAATGGCTTCCTCACCGTAGGCGAAAGACATGTTCCTGAACT
>JABIQT010001066.1 GCA_018667995.1 Candidatus Latescibacterota bacterium | reverse complement strand
TGCGCCCAAATTGGCCAACCGATTCAACGTCGAAAGCGCCTCCCTATCCAGCCATTCCACATCCACGACCAGCATTCTGAATGTGGCAGCGCCACACCTGATGCTCTCTCCTTCTACGGAAGCCTCTTGAAGGATCTCTGCGGACACCCAGAGTGGGTGGTACCCCAATAGATTATGAGGTCTCGCCGTATCCTGTAATTCCCAATAGTAGGTGCCGGCAGGTGTCTGTTGTTCGTCGGGAAGGAGGTGCAGCATACGCACATCTTCCAGTGGGAGATACATCGCAATGTCTGTGTAGGTTTGCCCGGCTTTCAGATAACCGCTAACGGTTGTCATATAATCATTGAACGCGGGTAGCTCATCCACAAAGGCACAATCGGGACCCAGATGGGTAGTGGCATAGAAGGTATTTCCGCTATCGTCCGAATTGTATGGCATTCCATGCCACACGATATGATTGACACCATTGGCAAAGACGGAGTCTGCCAAGAGCTTCAGGTCCGCGACACGCTCCCGTCCATGATGAGGAGAGTTGTCAGGCCAGGGCTCATAGCCATAGATACAGGTGAACGTCTCGCAGCTGACAACTGGTTTGCCTCCTATGGCCGCACCGGAAGCTGGTATGGCTGAGAAGAACGGTTCAAATAACAGTGCTTCGGATTCAGGAATGTCCACTTCGGAAAATGCGGTCACCAGATCCGTTGGTGCGCCGTGACACTGAACGCGACTCACGCCGCCGAGATTTCGGCATATCTCAATATAGGGGCGAAAGAAACCGTTCAACGCGGCTTCAGAAACCAGGACGCGATAGTCATAGCGTATATGGGGGTGCTCGTCGAGGTCCCGCTTGAAGGGCTCGAGCTCATAGCCGAACCGGTCGCTGAAGACACGATCCAATCCCACAGACCACAGCCCCTCGGGAAACACCTCCCAGGAGTCACTGAACAGTCCAGAGACAGAGCCTTCCATGGCGGGCCTCAATGCGTCTCCCATTATTTTGCCATAGCGAAGTACAGCCTCCCTATCCAGATGATTCAATACATAGCCACGGCCGAATTGCCCCAGCTCCCAGGGCTTCTCCATTCGTTGTGTTGATAGACCGTCGAAGACTTGACACGCATCGGCCGCGGGCACGATGGAACCACCGAAAGGCCAGGCCGTACTGAAGGTGAAATCACATCCAAGTCCAAGACGGTCTGCCTCTGACTTAGCGAAAGCCACTAGAGTGGTCCATTCAGGACTCAACCATTTCGCGCCTACCCGTGCTCCCGGCTGCGGATACATCCAGGCTATCTCCACACCACCGAAGTGATGGTCCGCGACCCACTGCAACTGTCGCGTTATGTCAGGCTGTTTTATTTCATCGCAGAACCACCACCAGCGGGTATATGGGCGATTGTCCTCGAACATTGGATGTGTTAGCATACTATTCCGATCATAGCTGATTATGTGCCGGTAAACCGCCTTGCATCATGTATTATGCGCCTATAAATTAAGCTGGGTCAACTTTGCCGCTATGTTTATTTCGTAACGTCCGGGAGCCGTCATGGACACGATCGACTATCAAAGATCCTTCCTCACTTTCCGTATCGACACGCTCAAGAAGAAACCGCAAACCGTTGCCCAAAAGCCCCCCTACACACTGAATAATGCACGCATTCCCTTGGACAGCAGGTGCATCATCAACGAGAAGGCCACAGGGCGGCTCATGTCCTTCGTTCTGGGAGTAAGTTGTAAGACGGAGCAAGTGGGCGTAGATGAAGGTATCTGGCACGATCCGAATGCAGATTTCAAGCCGGTGTGTTCCGTTTCGGGTGACCAGTTTATGGCGTTGAAAGCCTTTGATGTTGCGAATAAAGGCGTCATGCTCTATCCACCGTCGCTGGGAAATCAACCCGAACGACAAATCATTAAGGCAGAGGAGACGTTCGATAGCCTGAATGTCGACCTGACGGAGGTAACTGGACGCATCATGACATCGGCCGAGGAGATTGTCGAAGCGGTGCTGGGTAATCGATTGATAAATGCGAGAACGGAGATCGAATCAGATCGATACACGGCTGTTATAGAATACCCGGTGAAGACCATAAACGCCAACGAGCGCGACTACATATATCAACCGGATACGGGGCCCGTACTTTTCCCTGATATGAATGTGGATCCCGATGACCTCATTGGGGGGTTTGACGTCGCCTTTGTCGCGTTTAATACTCCTCACTGGGCGGAATTCATCGTTCGCGTACCCACATCCATATCGGACGAAATAGAGGTACACCACTATTCGAGATCGATTCGCCTCGAAGCCTGCAACGCCATCATCGAATTGCCATGAGGCTCAGTTGCTCCATATAGCCCTGTAATTCATACTTTACAGGCATATGCGATACCGTATATTAGTGCGTGTTTTGGTGTAACAGCGCTAAGTTCCCCATATTTCACATGGTATAGACATTTGGTTAAGATGAGCCATAGTAGAACAAAATGGATGACCAGGCCTCGAAGGGGCATGGGAAGCCGATTTCTCACAGGTGCGCTGGCCATCCTATGTCTCGGAACCACTCCCCTCAAGGCTCAGGAGAATCAGGAAGAGGACCCCGTAGAGGATCCTGTGATGACTATCATCCGTGAGCGAGTAGATGCTCATCGCCAGAGCATGGGAATGGTGGTGGGCATCATTCGGGGGTATGGCAGGGAAACCCACGCCTATGGCACGTTAAACAGCAAAGATATCCGAAAGGTGAGCAATGCCACTGTCTTCGAGGTAGGTGCCATCTCGGGTGTCATGACCGGCTCCCTGCTGGCCCAAATGGTCGAAGCAGCGGATGTGAGTCTCAGCGATCCCGTGTCTAGGTTTCTACCGACCCATGTCCGCATGCCCACATGGAACGGCGAGGAGATCACGCTAGGAAATCTGGCCACACATACCTCTGGTCTCCCCGATTTTCCGGACAGCCTCGCGATGGCCGACTCCCTCAATCCCCAGGCTGCCTTGGACGCAGAACAATTGTACCGTTTTCTGTCTAGCAGCACACTGAACCGTGAAATAGGTACTGAGTATGAGTATTCTGAACTGGGTATGGCGCTATTGGGACATGCGCTATCGCTGATGGCGGAGAAACCGCTCGACGAACTGATTCATGAACGGCTATTCGGATTGCTCAAAATGACCAACACTCACGTGATTCCTACTCCGGGAATGAGCGCCCAGACTTCAGAGGGCCATGATCGCTTAAGACGGCCCGTGGAGGCTACCCCAATTCCCGATCTTCCGGGCGCGAAAGGGATGCTATCAACGGCACACGACCTGAACATCTTTGTTTCCGCGGCCATGGGATTCATCTATGCCTTTCCCATGTTGCCGGAGGACGACAAATCGGATTCTGTAACAATCGCGGCCGCCTTCGAGACAGCAAATCGGCCCTTGTACCCTACCGGTCGGGAGAATGAGGAAATCTCGCTGGGATGGCTGGTACAGACAGATGGAGAGCGTATAATCCACTGGAAACGGGGAATGACGCGAGGATTTTCCGCCTTTATCGGCTTCAACAAGAAGCGCCGAAGGGGCGTTGTGGTTCTTTCAAACACTTCAATCCCGGTGGACGACATCGGATTCCATATCTTGAAACCGGGATACCCGTTAAACACACCCCCGAAACCCCCACGTGCTTTCATCAGCCCAGTCACCCTGGAAGCCTATGCCGGACTCTACGAGTTCGAACCGGGTCTATCCGTCTCCATCGTGAAGGACGGATCCCGCCTATATGGTCGCCCGCCAGGTCTGGACCGTAACGAACTCATCCCCCGATCAGATCAAGAATTCTATATTCTGGAGGAGGACGCTCAGGTCACGTTCGTGGCTAATGAGACAGGCGAGATCACACATCTCCTGTTCCTCAAGGACGGCGAAACCCATCGGGCCAACCGCGTATCGACAGAAGACTCCCTTCCGCAATAGCAATCCATACCTACAAGTCCCAGCTACAGACGTACCAACCCAGAGCGGTATGTTCTGCGTCCGATCGTGATCTAGGTAATTCCTGGTCCAAATGGGGCAACGCGTAGCGGAGGGTATTTGGAGTTGAGAAGCGACTGGTCCCCAGTCGACTTCACCTTATGCCACATAAGTTGGGTCATATGGCGGAGCATCTGACGTGCCTCAGGTTTCTCAGCCAGATTTACCATTTCACCCGGATCGTCGTCCAGATTATATAACTCATCATAATCAAAACCATTGAATACGAACTTCCACGAACCGTCCCAGACCACACGTTGTGTTAATATCATCCGCCCACCAAAGTATTCCGCATATCCGGTGGTATATTCGACCTCGTGGGACTTGGGATTGCGCAGCACGGGGGCGAATGACCGCGAATCCGGATGATCGATCGGTGGACTACCCGATAACTCAAGAATCGTGGGGCAGAGGTCGTGAAGGCCCACTCTTGCATCGGTTACCACATTTTGTGCAATGCCTGGTCCGGACACAATCATGGGGATCGTATAGATCTCCTCAAAGGCTGAGAAATTCTTGCAATACAGCCCGTGGGCACCTAGTGCTTCGCCGTGGTCTGAGGTCACAACGATAATCGTGTTGTCCAGCTGCCCGGCCGCCGCCACGCGGTCTATCAATCGTCCAAACTGTGCGTCAATTTCCGTGATGGAGGCATAGTAGCAAACTGCGGCCTCGCGACGCTGTCGGTCGGTCATATGCTTCCATACTCTCGCGGCCTTGCGGTAGATTCCGGGCCGATCACTGAGATCGTCGGTTACATTTTCGTTGAGCGCAATGCTGTCCACATCGTACAGATTGAAAGCGGCCTCCCCGGACACGAATGGATCATGGGGTTCCGGCACGCTGGCGAAGCAACACCACGGTTCGTCCTCCGCCAGGGCATCATCTAGATAATCTAGGGCAAGATCGGTGATCACACCCATTTTTCGTTGTTCAGGCGGTATTGACGTGACACCGTAGAAGATGCTTCCGGGATATCCGGTACTATCATCCAATCTCATGGAGTGCGTATAAGTCGCCTCCGCATTGGAAGCGGCCTGCATCTCGTGGATCTTATTCTGAAACAGGTCACTGACCAATTCTCCATGGCCGAATTCACCGCTCTGCTCCCAGCCAAAGTCGGCAAGGGATTGATGCTCCTCCACGTGCCACTTTCCGAAGTATCCGGTCCGGTATCCCGAGTCAGATAGTCGCTGGGCCCAGTGAGGGTGATCAGTCCGTAATCGGCTCTGATCGTCATCAACTGTGTGAGTAACGGTGAGGACACCATGATTGTGAGGAAGGAGGCCAGTCATGAGGCTAGCGCGTGCGGGAGAACAAACGGGGTTTGGCGTATAGGCCCGACGGCATCGCACACCCCGGGAGGCCAGCTGATCGATATTGGGCGTTAGACACGGGTGGCCTTGGTCGAAGACACCGCCCTGCATCTGGTCGGCCATGAGAAACAGGATATTAGGGGTCTGCTTCATCCTGCCTGCTGCGAGGAACCACTGTTGGCGAGAAACTGCGCCGAGGCCGTTTCGATTCCTTCTGGGAATAGGGCGTTAATCTTATTGTGTAGCGTCTTGCGGCTCACCCCCAGAATACGGGATGTTTTAGATTTATTGTATCCCGCGGATATCAATGTCTGGAGGATCAATATCTTCTCTGCATCCTGCGAAGAACTACCAATCGGAATGCTGATACTCCCAGGGGGATTGGGGGACTGTCCCTCTGATGAGGTCGGTGCGGCTTGAGGCTGGGCAGGGGCGCTGTAGTTGCCGGCGACTGGAATGATATTTGTGGGTTGATCTTCTGGAGAAATGTGTACGACACCAGAATCGAAAACGGCATCTTGAATGCGCTTTCTGATACGTGCAGGAATCTGCTCCATGCCAATCTCTTCACCGCTGCACATAACTACAGATCTCTCAATCAGATTACGCAGTTCACGCACATTTCCCGGCCATTCGTAGGCCATCAGAATCTCCAGAGCCTCATCGGAGAAATGCATGGGCGCCTTTTTATATTCCTCGCAGATATCATGCAGAAAAAACTGCATAAGCGGCATGATATCTTCCCTGCGTTCCCGCAGAGGTGGTATCTCGATTTCGATAACACCCAGTCTATAGTACAGGTCGTGTCTGAACTGCTTATTCTCAATGGACTCGTGGATGTCTTTGTTAGTAGCCGCAATCGTCTTCACATCGACCGTGACCTCATCCTTACCGCCAAGACGCCGAAATGCCTTGTGTTCCAGTACGCGTAGCAGTTTGGCCTGGTTGTCGATGTCCATCTCAGTGATTTCATCCAGCAGGAGGGTGCCGCCATCAGCTAGTTCGAAACATCCGGCCTTCTTCGCAAGCGCACCACTGAAGGCCCCTTTTTCGTGACCAAACAACTCGTTTTCAATGACGCTACTGGGTAATGCGGCGCAGTTCAGAGCAATGCATTGTTTATCTGTTCGTTCACTGAACTGGTGTATCTGGCGGGCCACGACTTCCTTGCCCGTCCCACTTTCGCCCATGATTAACACCGGCGCACGGGACTTGGCAACAAGCTGAATCGCGGCCCTAAGATCGCGAATCGCCTGACTGTGGCCAATTAACGGATATTGTTCTTTGGAGGCAGGTTTGGCGGCGCGCTCTCTGACAACCGACCTCTTTCTCGGCACCGTAGTTAGGGCGGTCTTCTTGCTCTGATTCAGAATAGAGGTGGCAAGTCGTGCGTCGGGGGTCTCGCTCATTATAAAGTCTACGGCACCCGCCTTCATCAATCGAACAGCAAGATCGATAGCGCCAGATTCTGCGCTTACGATGACACGAGTGATGAGATCGTGCTCCTTAATGTACTGAAGCATCTCGAATTCGAGCTCGGTCACAGCATTGCAGCGTATTACGAAAACCGAATACTGCTTGGAAATCAGCTCCTGTTGGACATGGTATGCTGATTGGCTCTCTATTAAAGGGATGCCCTTGAGCTGCTCACGAACGGCAGCGCAGGAACGACCATCCAGAGACAGATAAAGAATGGCCGGCGTCGCCTCTTTAGGTTGCGGGCTGCTATCCGCGCCATCCTTGTTAGGCTTTACATCGTATAGATTCTGATAACCCATTTCATCTCTCTTCCTGATTGCGGCTTTGCCCGATGAAATCTATGCGATTTGGACATCCGCTCTGCCTCTTACACTACCATGATCTCTATATTGTTTGTGCGAACTATCGAGAAATATATGGGAAATAAGTACCCATACAATCGGGGATACCCTGATAAATATAGTATACGCCCTGAAATATACTAAGGAATTCCCCTGCTTTTTCTGAAACAGAACGAGGGTTTTGTATATAACATTCATGTTTTCATTGTCTTATGTTGGCGACAAGCCAATTCAATCTGTGTAATAAGGTTACAATGGTTATTTTCGGGGATCAACATACTGTCCAATCCGAAATAGGCCAGGCAGAGTAAAATTGTAACAGTACATCGTGACGACGGTCACGTGGCAACGGAATCTTGGAGTCCTGAAAACGATCAACATGTGGCATCTCTATCCACAGACATCAGCTGAGAAAGACCCGTCATTTTCAATCACCCAACAGTGTATCATGCCGGATGTGGCATCAACCGGAAGGTCACAACACGGGCAGGTGTATCTGGCATAATTCTTTCGAATAGCTCGTGATTCTAATCGATAACCGGCTGAGACTGCGCAAATGGTTACGTTATGCACAGACTCTCCAGGATACACGTAGCAAGGACTTCTTAGCATAACCTATGATTCGATGTTATGGAACACTCTCGCCTGGGAGACACATTCACAGGCTGGTATATAGGGAAGTCAGGCGCATACAACGAGGAAGAGGGCTCTACCTATAAGGCGCGGGTCTGTTCTGGTTCTGGCTCTGTGTCAGATACGTCGGGGGTACGCAGTCGGGCCAGATCCGTGATGAATGATATATCCTGTCTGGTGACTACACGGGTAACGATTAGCATTGCCACATAGGCCAGAGTGCCAGCAATACCGCTCAGATAGAACGGCAGTCCCTGGTCATCCATCCACCATACGAACCCAGCTGTCAGAACACCAGCTACTGAAGATCGGATGGCAATGGTTACAATAGTCCAATCCAGAATGCCTTTCGGTACGAGAGAAAAGAACAGGACCATAATGTAGATTTCTGTAATGATCGTGGCAATGCCCGCTCCTACGCCGCCATTTCCCATGGTCTGCTGGAAGTATGGGATCAACCACCAATTCAACCCCACATTGATAAACACGGCAATAGCCGCTATGACGGATACCTTCTTCTGTTTGTCTACAGCGGATGCCACTGTCCCAGTAATGAAATTCACATAAACGAGAGGAATTGTAATAGCGAGAATTTGGAGAATTATCACCGAATTGTTGAAATTCTCCAGACCGAAGAGAAAGCTGATAATCGGCTTGGAAAGCGCAAGCGTGACAGCTGCTATCAGAATCCCTACAATTACGATGATATCAACGACACGACGAACCGTGACAGCCAACTCGTCCCTGCCCCCGCCCTGCCAAAGTCGAGAAAATACCGGAAAAATCGTGATGTGCAGGAGGGATGGAAAGAACATCAATGAATCGAACAGTCGGTAGGGGACGGTATACCATCCCACTACTCTCTCATTGGTCATATGTGAAAGCATTATTACATCGATGCGATAGTAAATGAGAGCGAATGCCGAGAGAAGCAGAAAGGGAAACCCCTGCTTCAGGAGTGACCACCACCACCGGGGCCTTATGTCGATTTTGAATTTGACCAGTCGGGGCATGATAGACAATCCGACCATCAGGCTGAGTGCATAACTCCCCACCGCCACCATGGCCATCGTCTCGACGCCATACCCCATTACCAGAATGATCACGCCAAACAGGGAAAGAGCCACTCGCTGAACGATGGCCATATAGGACCTGTAGACCATGCGCTCGAGGCCCTGAAATACTACTTGTGTCAGGGAGCTAATTCCTACCAGGACTTCACCAATTGCCAATATGAGTATTACGTCTACAGTTTCTTGGGGATAGTCCGAATTGAAGACGTACAGTGCGAGGAAGGGAACGACCAAACCCCAGGCCATGATTCTCAGTATGGCACCGTTGATAAAGTAGTGAGCGGCTTTTTCTGGATCGCGTGCAATCTCCTTCACGAAGAGACTACCGAAGCCGAGGTCCATCATGACGTTAATGAGACCTGAGAAAGACATGGCGAGATAAAACCGCCCTGATCCTTCATCACCGAGATAACGAGGCAGGAACAGCATCAACACAAAGGAGGATATCCAGGTGACAACCTGGGATCCCGACATGACCGTGAAATTCCGCGTTATGGAGGATACGACGTCTTTCATCGCCCTGGCCTACTTCCTGGCGCTTGTGGAGGGCATCTCTGCAGCCGCGGGGTCGTTATCGGGAGCGAGGAATTCAGTCAGGTAATCGGTCAGTGCCCGTCCCATCACACGATGACCGGCCGCATTCAGATGACCGTCAACACGGAAGAAGAGTAATTCGTCCTTTCCCTTTTCCCGGAGAGGATCAAGCACATCAAAGCAGGGAATCCCTTTTTCGGCACAGAATTCCAGCATCAGGCGTTGGGGTTTCGTCATATCATACTTTGACTCGTCTATATCGAGAATAGAAACATACTCTTTCCAAATGTCGTCATGAACCTGATATATCAGAGGTATAAGGGCGATGACCAGCCGCTTTTCGTTGTCCTGACAAATCTGATCGAGCTCCATGAGCAGATCCTGAGTATGCGACCATTGAGCGTCCATATACGGCGTGTACTCGAGCTCACAAAATTCGGTAATGGATCCCATATTTCGCAATCCGAGCTGGGTGAGCAGTCCTGAGAATCGATTCCTCAAGAAGATGTAGAGATGGGAGCCTGTGGCCAGCTGATAGCGCAGTGGGGCCGTCAGTCCGCGAATACCGCCGTCCTCGTCCCGAGCCTTTCGGGTAAAGAGGTAATTATCACGAACTCCTATGGTGGCCTTTCCATCCGAATCGAACAGTTCATAGGAATCTACAATATCATTGCCTATAAAAAACCCTACCAGCACCACATCCGGATCCAGACCCAAACCGTATTTCTCTAAATACCTGACTTCCTGGACCAAACCGTAGGCAGGCACACCTGCATTTATAGTTTCCACTTTTTTACTAAGTGAATCCTGCAGCCCAGCCTCAAGTTGTTTGATATAGGCTTCCTCGATCGAAACACCTTGGCCAAATGCATAGGAGTCTCCAAGACCGAGAATCCGAATCGACTCGGAATCCCTCTCTCCAAATTCGCGAT
>JABIQT010001034.1 GCA_018667995.1 Candidatus Latescibacterota bacterium | reverse complement strand
CTGTTTCTGAAGCAGATCCCTGAAACCGTGACGCAGATAGAGATTCTCGCCGGCGCAGATGGGGGTGCGTGTGGCCTGGGTGATTTTACCGATGGCATCGATATTCTCCGGCGGCACGGGCTCCTCGAGCCACATCAAGTCTAGAGGCTCCAGCGCTTGCGCGAATTTCATTCCCGCGGTCGCATCGTAGCGCCCATGGAGATCCATGGCCAGGTCTATGGATGATCCCACACCCTCCCGAATCTCGAAGGCGAGATCGACGATGGACTTCAATTCATCGGGAGTCACGGACCAATTCCATGGATCGAGTTTGTGTGGATTATTGCTATCATCCAGATCAAACTTCACAGCAGTAAAGCCGCGCTCCTGGACCTCTGCCGAGCGTTCCGCATAGTCCGTATGGGCACTGTCCACATACAGACGCACGCGATCCCGGAATTTGCCGCCCAAAAGGCGATATACCGGAACCCCCTGCGCTTTCCCCGCCAGATCCCACAATGCCACCTCAATGCCCGTCAATGCGGAAATTCCAGTGCCGGCGAACCCTCCTCGAAATATGTACCTGCGACGGATATGCTCGAAGCAGGCGTCCACATCACGGGGATCCATACCGATGAGCATCTGCCCCATCTGAAGCGTGGCCGCTCGCCAGCCATCGTCCACATGACTGGCTTCACCTGTGCCGTATACGCCTTCGTCCGTGTGTACTCTTACATAGTGGTATAGATAAGTCGGCTTACCGTTGACTTTAACATGCACGACAGCCGTCTTTACGTCGGTGATTTTCATGTAATCCTCGATTGGGTTGCTGGCCTGGTTGCTTAGCGGCTTTGCCACAAAGACACGAAGGCACAAGGTTGCGTATAGTTAAAACCTGGTTGATGGCGCTGCCCACATTCGCCATTCATTACACGATTACAATATCAAACAGTTGGTACTCTGCGTCTTCGTGCCTCTGTGGTTCAACCTCTCTATCTCGGATCCACAGACATCAGGGACCGTGTGTGGCATATGTGGCTATGTGGGCGTTTCTGTCGAAGGATAGGGTTTCGTAGATCTCCGGGTTAGGGCCTTCCATTCCCGGGGAACCCACGGGCATTCCGGGTACGGCCAATCCCAGTACATCGGGACGCTCGCTCAAAAGCCGGTTCACATCTGACGACGGTACATGCCCCTCTACAATATACCCGTCAACTATGGCCGTATGGCAGGCCGCAAGGGCACTGGGAATCTTGAGACGGTAGGCCATACCGTCATCGGCAGGATTGACCGGTGTCGCAACGGTGAATCCATTCTGGCGCATATAGTCCATCCACACCTCGCAACAGTCGCAGGACGGGCCCATATAGACGACCATGGATCGATCGACATTTCGGTTTGTGAGGTAATATGCGCCCACCGCAAGAAGGCAAATGGATAGTGTTACTGTGATTGCGCGCGTGGAAACTGCCATAATTCTCCCTCAGGGACTCAACTGCTCGTCATCCAGATAATCCATTTCAGGTCGCAGATCCCAGCGAATGGCGTCTGCCGGTCGTACGCTGCGCCCCCAGGCGCCGAGGATCTCATTGTCACGACGCAATCCCGCCATCTGGCCAGCCACATCTTCGGGATCCCATTCGGCAAGCAGTTCAGACTTCAGGTTCTCCCGGACTTCGCGACAGCTGGGATCGGCAGATAGATCATTCAGTTCGGTGGGATCCTGCTCCAAATTAAACGGCTGGCACGGTTGGCCATGGTAGTAATTCAACTTCCAGGGACCACGACGTATCATACGCTGGATGACACCCGTCTCGGGAAACGGGCCGCCAGCTCCAGCGCGATCGAGACAGAATTCTGAGAAGGCTACGTCGTCCCACTCGACACCATTGGGGTCTCGGAGCAGTGGGAGCAGGGATCGTCCCTGTGAATGGGGCAAGGGGGGGCAACCGAGGGCATCAATCATGGTGGCATTGAGATCAGGAGAAGATACCACACGATCACTGTGGACGCCCTGGGGCAGGTGCCCAGGCCATGAGAGAACAGCGGGTACTTTCACAGAATCTTCGTAAAAAGTCTGCTTCCACCAGAGCCCATGTTCCCCCACCTGTTCCCCGTGATCGGAGGAATACACGATGAGGGTATTCCGATCAAGGCCATTTCGACGGAGGGCATCGACGATTTCACCGATCATCACGTCCATACGATACACCAACGCCCAGTAGGCTGCCCGCGCACGACGGACCTCGTCCTCAGAAACATCGGTAATCTGACATGCCTCTCGCCACCATTTGATGTGGGGATGCAATGTGTCAGAAAACGATTCCGATACTCGGGGTGGCGACATTCGGTGGTAATAGCGATCGTAATCTTCCCGACGTGCCACGAATGGCTGATGAGGAAGCATGAAGCCTACCGATAAGGAGAATGGCTCCGCATCCTGACCGGCACGCCTGCGCGCTCCCAGGCGGTTCATATAGTCTATTGTGGCGGCGGTGACATCTTCATCATGCACCTGATAGGCGCTCTGTCCGTGGCCCGATTTTTCAAGGCTCACCCGATCGGGGCCCGCCGTGCCGGAAAGCTGTCCGTGGTCCACGCCGGTGCTGCCCTGCTGATTGGGGCCGTGATCCCCTACGAGTCGTTCTGCATATCCATGCCACTGATCGGGGCCCACCGCATGCATCCTGCCGATAAGACTGGGACGGTAGCCTCCCGCTCCCATGGCATGAGCGAAAGTGGGTATTCCGGAGTCCAGCACATGGGTATTGGTCCAGACACGATTCTGGAACGGATGGCGGCCGGTCAACATGGACATGCGGGAGGGGACACATATGGGCGAAGGACAATACACATCGTCGAGTACAACGCCCTGAGCCGCGAGCGCATCGAGGTTCGGCGTTTCCACGAGGGGATCGCCATAGCAACCCGTCACACGCGGATTGTGCTGGTCTGAATGTATGTAAAGAAGATTGGGACCGGATGACATGGATCCAAAGCTATACACCTGAATCTAAACCGTCAATATCTGCATTATGGTCCAATGCTTATTTTCTGCGATTCAAGTGTGGATGCCATAATATGGACTTTATCGCTTATCGCCCCATGAAGTCTATGATAAATAAACCTTTACGAGAATCCTCTATATCCCTTATTTCACAAACTGATTCGGGCCGGAGGCAGAATCCGACTCACATCCTCTTTTCGAGGATTCGGATCGACATCCGGCCAACCAATCCATCCTTACCATCGGATTACCGTGCCTTACGACTATCAGGAACACCAACATTATTTCGGGCAGGTGGCGGACGAGGTCATCGAACTCGCTGAACCCGAGTTGCAGAGGCTGGGCGCTACAGAGACCAACCCGGTTTACCGGGGTATCCACTTCAAGGCCACCCCCGAAGTGGTCTACCGGATCAATTACCAGACGCGGTTACTCACACGGGTTCTGGCGCCGCTCACCTCATTCAACTGTCACTCGGACAAATACCTGTACCGCAAGGTCTACGAGATCGCGTGGGAGGACTTTCTGGATCCCACCAAGACATTCGCCGTATTTGCAACCGTGGCCCATAGTCACATCAAGCATTCAAAATATGCGGCGCTGAAACTGAAAGACGCGGTGGTGGACTACATCCGGGACCGCACGGGCGAGCGCCCCTCTATTGACACCAGAGATCCGGACCTGTGGATCAACCTGCACATTGAAAACAACTTCGCCACCGTCAGTGTG
>JABIQT010001106.1 GCA_018667995.1 Candidatus Latescibacterota bacterium | reverse complement strand
GTGACTCGATTTCGCGTCGGCGATCGAGTCTGCGGGTGTTTCTTCACGGATTGGATAAGCGGGGACTTGACGGCCTCTATGATGTCATCGGCGCTTGGCGGTGCCACTGACGGTGTTCTGGCAGAATATGTACGTCTGCCCGAGAGAGGCCTCGTGCATATACCGGCGGATTTGACGTTTGAACAAGCTGCCTGTCTGCCCTGTGCCGCGGTAACGGCGTGGCAGGCACTGACCCTCGCGAATTTGAGACCGGGCCAGACTGTTCTGATGTTAGGAACCGGAGGTGTTTCAACATTTGCCTGTCAATTTGCCCAAGCATTCGGCGCGCGAACCATAGTCACCTCAAGCAGCGACGAAAAGCGGCGACGCGCCAGCGACTTGGGCGCCTGGACGACCATCAATTATCGAGAGACGCCTGATTGGCATGAGCAAGTGCTGGAACTCACCCACGGAGTAGGCGTGGATAATGTGATTGAGGTAGGAGGCGCAGGCACACTCGAGCAGTCACTCGCGGCAGCCCGCGTAAGCGGCACTGTCAGTCTCATCGGAGTCCTGACGGGTCGGGCTCCCAACCCCTCGCCACTCCTCGCGCTCTTCCATCGACTGACGATCAGGGGCATATATGTGGGCAGCCGAGAAATGTTCGAAGCGATGAATCTGGCCATTGACGCTAACCAGATAAAACCGGTAATCGACACCGTATTCCCTTTCGAGCGGGCCGTAGACGCCTATCGCTACCTTCAAAGCGCCGGACACTTCGGCAAAGTCGTGGTAACAGGGAGCAACTAAGTATCGTGTTACCGGTCCCATTAGATGATCCGGTGCACTATTCTGGAATGGGTGCCCACGGAGTCTCCATCTCCAGATCTTGTACGTCTTCGACCTTACCGGCCAACACCTTCAGACCGTTAGACAAGGTTCCTCTCCAGCAGACGTAGTCGTGCCCGCCACTGAACTCTTCGTACGAAAAAGTAAATCCCTTCGCCTGCAGCATGGTTCGCAGGTGGCGGTTTGCAACAAGAATGCTAGGTCCGTCTGCGGAGATCGCTCCCCGTTCCAGCAACCCGGCTTCCACGTGGAACCGAGTCTCATTCTTTGGCTGCCCCGCGATGTAACGCGTCAACCACTCATACTCGGGATCCTGATTGGGTTTGTACCAGAATAGCCCGGACTGAGACAAGACCTTACCGTACACATCCGGATGGCGAATTCCGATATAGGTGGCAGCCACGGCGCCCTGGCTGGATCCTGCGATAATGGTTTCTTGTGGCTCCGTGGTGACGTTGTGATTCTGTCGGACCCAATCCAACAGCTCGTTTGCGACGAAATATCCGAATGCCGGGTAGCACGCCAATTCTCGCGTCCGAGCCTCTGTGGGAATACCGACAAAAACCGCGACCATTGGAGGAATTACCTTCTCCTTGATCATATTATCCAGAATCGTTGGTGTCGGAATGAGACTGAGATAGGCATACCTGTCGACAAATACCGTGAGCGGGTAAGTACGTTTCTCATCGTACCCGGGAGGGGTATAGACAGAGATCAACCTATCATTACGCAATACGGTGCTGGAGAAACGATACGTGTTGAGGGTCCCCTTGGGTATCCCGTCTCTCGCCGCTACGTACACTTGCTCCGGCGCTCCAGGAAGTTCCAGAACCGAGCGGATATATTCTTTCTCTACGATACCGTCGACTTCAGCGGGAAATACAAACGTATTTGTATTGAAAGGATCACGGCGCCAGTTGGCTATGCGGGCAGCCATATCCGGTTCTTCAGTCAATGGTACGAGATTATCATTCGGTGAAAACCGATAGACGGTGCGGATATCATTGTGAGCACTGTAGGTCTTGTACCAGAGATTGGTATCGCCAAGCCTGCCCAACTGATTCTTGCCTATGTTGATAAAGTCCTCGAGTCCAGTAACCAGAACGACATTGTCCAGCTCCGAATCAGCACGCCAGACAAAGGTTACCAGAACGTGATCACCGCCGCGCGGTCCTGGTTCAATGAGAGGAGCGCCGTTGGTTTCGAGCTCTTTCCAGAACACACTAAGGGCT
>JABIQT010000607.1 GCA_018667995.1 Candidatus Latescibacterota bacterium | reverse complement strand
GCGGCGTTGCTACACGATCAAAATAAAAGTATCAACTGGCGGACTTCGCTGCTGCCAAGGCTGATGCATAATCAGGCTCATCAGCGATCTCGGAGACGTATTCGGCGTATGTTATTTCATTTTGCGAATCTACCACGAATACCGCACGACTCAGCAAACGGAGTTCCTTTACAAGCGTTCCATAGGCTTCACCAAATGACGCGTCCCTGTGATCCGAAAGCGGCGTAACATCCTCGACGCCAGCCGCACCACACCAACGACCCTGCGCGAATGGCAGATCAAGGCTCAACGTCAGGACGGCCACGTTCGCACCGAGAGATGAAGCCTCCTGATTGAAGCGTCTGATCTCAGTATCACAAGTAGGCGTGTCCAGCGAAGGCACCGTGCAGATCACCTTTACCTTGCCCTGAAAATCGTCCAGTGTCGTGGACTCCAGAGCCCCGTTCAGTACGTTGAATGCCGGTGCTTTGTCTCCTACTAATAGTTCTTTACCTACTAATGTTAGTGGGTTGCCCAGAAATGTCGTCCCACCTTGTCGCTCTTCAGCCATCTATAATCTCCTATTATACACCAAAATTTGAGTCGACCGTTGGTCATTTATTAGCCACGCAAAAGTAACAACCTCCCCACATCGTGTCAAGAAAATAGCCATCAGATCAGATGGTCTCGTTTGAGGCTGCTCAGAGTGGCGTCGAAGGCTTCAGCGGTGTGTGCCACATCTCGCACCGTATGGGCTGATGAGGTGAGGCCATCGACGCCTGACATGTCTACACCATTGAGAAGCCAACCTTGTCTTATTGAATGGATCAAATCCAGATTGCCCCGACGCGAAAGAGAACGATCCTCTGAGTAACTGATCTTGACCCCTGAAAAGGCCCCGTACACATGCCATTCTTCGAGTTTGTGGCTCTGCAACACCTCTGAAAGCTGATTACGAAGAAGCTCGGCAAGATCGTTAGCTATGATTATGTCTTCACCCGTTTCGACAATCTCCAGCGCTGCGATCCCCGCTGCTGCGGACAATGGAGAGGCGTTAAAAGTACCGTAGTGTGGCATTTTCATTTTCCTCTGCCACTCCGGATCAGGGCGAATCTCTAGAAGATCCATAATGTCCTTCGTACCAACGACGGCGCCGCCGTTCATTCCTCCGGCCAGCACCTTCGCCAGAGTACAAAGATCAGGTTCAATACCGTAGTAGGCCTGTGCTCCGCCAGGCGCGCATCTGAATCCCGTCACGACTTCATCCAGAATGAAAACTACGCCATATCGCGTCGTCAGCTCTCTCAAGCCATTCAGAAATCCGCTATCTAAAGGAGTGCCGCCGAATAACTCGCCTGTGGGCTCTAATATCAAACAGGCGACATCATGGTCCGTCTTAAGCGTCTCTTCCACGTGGTTCAGATCATTGGGGGGAAGAGTGATCAACGTCTCGAAGACTTCCTTCAGCACACCAGGTAGAGGGTGGTCGGAACCGACCCCATCCATCACGTTATCGTGCCAGCCATGATAATGGCCTTTAAATTTCACGATCTTCCGTCGGCCTGTATAGGTTCTGGCCAACCGGATGGCCATGAGTGTTGCTTCCGTACCAGACGAAACAAAGCGGACACGTTCGGCTGCAGGAACAAGGCGAGATACCAGATCCGCCCACTTGATTTCTAGCTCGTGACATGCTCCGTAATGCATGCCACGACCGGCCTGCTCCGTTACTGCATCCACGACCTCTTTGCGGCCGTGGCCGAGGAGCAAAGCACCATGGCCCATCCAATAATCGATTAGTTTATGTCCGTCCACATCCCATTTGTGTGCCCCGTCAGCCCTGTCTATATAAACAGGAAAGGGCTTCATGTATCTCCCGTCGTGTGTCACACCGTTCGGGAAATAATCCAAAGCTGCCTGGTAATGGGCAAGGGAAGACGGAAAGAACCTCTCGTATGCATCCTCAAGACTGACAGTTGGAGCACTAGTGGCGACGGACATGTACACTCTCCAGCGTGTGTGAGATTTCGGGATCGAAATGCTTGGAACGTCCGTTATAGTAAAGGGACGGGGCAGGACGATGCAAGCCAATTTTACGGTACCTGGTTCGCACCGGAGGAACTGAAACACCTTGACACAAAATCGATGATCGGATATATACGGCTCCATTGTCGCACAGAGACCATTTATACAGAGCAGTCGATCCATGGCACAGATATCAAGCACCATCGGGAACGATGATACCCACCCCACGCATTGCGGTAAATCACCGATTGTGACTATATATACAAAGGAAGGTTGCCATCTGTGCGAAATCGCATATTCGGTTCTATTGAACGTGCAATCAAGGATACCATTCGTTCTGAAAGAGGCCGATATAACCACCGACGAGGCACTCTACAATAAGTTCAAATTTGAGATCCCGGTCATTTTGGTTGACGGAAAAGAATGCTTTCGCCACAGAATCGACGAAGATCAGTTCGTAATGGCACTCTCAGGCCAAACGAGGACACTATGACAAGAATCGGAAAATATCTGTCGACGTTGTGCCTGATGACTGTACTGTGGATCGGTGCTCCTACTATACTATCAGCATCAGATCCCGACAGAGCGTCAGGAAATGAACCCACTTGGCATCGGTACGACAAGGCTCTTAAGCTCGCACAGGATCAGGACAAGTTTCTGTTGATCGACTTCTATACAGATTGGTGCGGATGGTGTGAGGTGATGGATGAAAAAACCTATACGGACCCGGAAGTTAGGAAGCTGATCGACGAGCATTTTATCCTGGTAAAGGTCAACGCGGAATCGAAGCGATTCATCAAACTTCAGGGGCGAAACATCACGGAGACTCGCCTTGCATCTATCTACAAGGTAACGAGCTACCCGACGACCTGGTTTTTGCAGTCAGACGGAAAGGCAATAGCGCCGGTAAACGGATACGTAACACCGCAGGATTTCGAACCCATTCTTCGCTACATCTCCGGAGGATGGTTCAAGAAAATGGGTTATGACGCATTCGTGAAACAGGCTCGATAAATCGAGCCGTCTTGCCGAAAAAAGCCGGCGTCCGACTATGCCTCGAGCGTCGTAGTGAGATAGTCAAAGGCATCACCCGGTGAATCAACAAACTTAATCAGATATAGATCCTCCGCATTTATTGTTCCCCACTTCACCATCGCTTCTAGATTCAGGACCTCATTCCAGTATTCAGTTCCATAGACGACAATAGGCAGCTCTTTGACGACCTTTCTGGTTTGGACTAGCGTAAGCAGTTCGAATAACTCATCGCAGGTGCCAAATCCACCAGGAAAGACAACGAGCGCTTTTGCCAGATAGACGAACCAGAATTTCCGCATGAAGAAATAGTGAAACTCAAAATTCAGATCTTTAGGTATGTATCCGTTAGGCACCTGTTCGAAAGGCAGGCTGATGTTCAGCCCTACCGACTTCCCTCCTGCCTGGTCTGCACCTCGATTTGCGGCTTCCATGATCCCGGGACCACCGCCAGAACACACCACGTAGCGCCGGGCGCTTTTCATCGCCATAGCCCACTGCGTCATTCGGAAGGCTAACTCCCTGGCATCATCATAGTATCGGGCCAGTGTGCAGGCAGCTTCAGCCTTTCGAACTGCGCGTTCCTTTTCATCCTGGGTACCCCCCTTCAGCTTCGTCGATGCGAGTTCTCTATCTGCTAACTCCGGATCACAGGCCCTAGCAGACCCGTAGAACACAATCGTATCTTCCAATTCAAGTTGTCGAAATCGACGTTGTGGCTCGAGATACTCACTGAGAATTCGGACTATCCTGGCATCCGGGCTACTCAGGAACTCTGGACTCCGATACGCTTTGTCTGGCTTTGCTGGTATTCTCTTTGACATAGATCTTCCTGTTGTCGTGGCTTATTCCACTCTTGAGAATAAGTATATTCCGGGCTTGCAGTGTATCTTTCCCGCGCATATCTGCTAAGTGTCATGATCTCCTGGTCTTCGTATTCCTCCACTCACATCGAGTCCGTATATATGTTCCGCCGACTTTTCCGTTTTGTGCCGTGTCTTGGAGACCGAGAAGAAATGATTTGATACTATTTGAGTCAAGGTCTGTTCCAGACCAATTGAAGAATGACCAAATCGTCCAACCAAAGAAAATGCGCATGCCCAGTAGGGGACATGCGCATGAGGAGTATTTCCCATTCGTTTGATATTTGACTACACGGTCAACCAGACCTGCCCTGTTGGCCTTCTGAACCTGGATTGATCACGTCTGTTATCACCCTCAATCGGCATATGCTGCAAGACGATGACCACGTGTTGTGTGTCGTAATTTATTGATAGCCTTTTGTTTGATCTGTCGTACACGTTCTCTCGTTATACTGAACTGTGTACCAATTTCCTCCAGGGTGTAAGATCTGTCGGAATCTAACCCAAAGTAGAGGTTCAAGACCTCGCTTTCGCGATCGGTTAGACTAGCAACCGCATTTCCGATCTCCTGCTTGAGCGCGTCCTCGAACACAGACTCATCGGGGAGTGGATTGCTATGATCCTTCAGCCGATCCATGAGGCTGAATCCGTCATGATCGCCCACAGGTGCGTCTAACGATAGTGGAGTGATTGCCCACTCAGGTCTCTGAACACGCTCGGTCTCGGAATCAGGTTCCGGCGTACTCTCTTCCATATTACCTGCCATCTCACGCTGCCGAATTGTCCTCTCGATGCGTCTCAGTTCCTCTACTTTGTTTAGCGGGAGCCGTATCAGTCTTGACTGTTCCGCCAGGGCATGCAGAATGGACTGTCGTATCCACCATACTGCGTACGAGATGAACTTAAAGCCCTTGGATTCATCGAATCGTCTGGCCGCTTTCATGAGCCCGATATTTCCCTCGCTTATCAGGTCGGAAAGGGAAAGGCCCTGATTCTGGTACTGTTTGGCTACCGAAACTACAAATCTAAGATTCGCCTTTACCAATCTGTCTAGCGCCGTATCATCACCGGCCCGGATTGCCTGAGCCAGTTCCACTTCTTGACCAGATGTCAAGAGATCAGTTTCTCCAATCTCCTGAAGATATATATCTAGCGATTGATCATCCCGCGCGTATTGTCTCTTGACCACCATCTCCATAATGCAAACACCTCCGCATCATCCTCTTGGGATCGAAACTGCTTAGCCTGATTGTCTTGTACGTTTTGACAATTGCCATCTGCCACATTGATTGGCAACTGTCAATTTGACAAACACAAACGGGCAGCATGCCTACACCAGTGCTATGCTCCTAAAATGGACAGTTTTGCAACTTATTAACCACAAACAACTTACACTAATAAGACACAATCTCTCAATCTTTGGCACACCCATTGCGATGACTCGTTGCAGCGAATGTGTGATCTATGTCACACTGAAGGTTCACATCTTTAACGCCTGATGTACGGGTACAGTTCCCGGATTGGTTTTTGAAACAATTAAAGCAGCTCGATGACAGATTGCATGGCTATTATCATTCCAAGGAGGTGGATGCAGTTATGGACACATGCAGGCACTGAATATTGATCGGCCTTTCAAAATACAATATCTCGCCCGCTCCAATATACAGTCATTCAGCACCAAAGGAGATCGACATGAAACTCACAAATTATCATCCAGTGTTTTTGCATCGTGGATTCAAGGGGCTCTCAAGTCATTCAAACGTACCCGATTCGGGGTTGCACCCACTCATCGATATTAACGAGACCGCATTGGAGTATATAGTCATGGCCGATGTACCCGGTATGTCCCTTGAGGACACGAACATTAGTATCACAGACGGCATTCTCACCATATCCGGCGAAAAGAAGAGCGATCTGAAATCTGAAAATGGCGTTTCCCGTCGAATGGAACGCTCCTACGGGGCTTTCAATCGATCATTTAGACTGCCTCCAGAGATCAACTCAGATGAAATCAGTGCCGCGTATAAGAATGGCGTGCTCACGATTCTGCTTCCAAAACTCGAAACGGCGAAGCCGAAAGTGATTCCCATATCTGCACCGTAGATCCTCAGTTATTTGTACTGTTTGTATTTTCATCAGTAAGGAGGCCGTGGTACGTAGCCACGGCCTCCGCTCCCGATTCACGGAAATGAGAAAGGTGTTCTATTATGGGCAAGATTATTGGCATTGATTTGGGGACGACTAATTCGTGTGTGGCAGTGGTGGAGGGTGGAGAGCCCGTCGTGATTCCCAATGCGGAAGGCGGCAGGACAACGCCATCGGTGG
>JABIQT010000838.1 GCA_018667995.1 Candidatus Latescibacterota bacterium | reverse complement strand
GCCGTGGGACGCCGCTGATTTCGTAACTCTCGCTAATCTGGGTATTTCCCAATATGGTTGAATAGTCCCTGTCTATTGATACGACCGGAGTGTCCTCTTCCAGGCTTGTACGGCGATCCAGCGTAAACAGACTGTAGTTGTCAGCGTGGTAGCCCGCATAGACGATCAGATTTCCATCGGGGCTGACTGTCGCCTGAAAGGCTCCACCGGGTACATCCGACCGACGCGTGACAGCGCCTGTGGTCAGATTGAATTCATAGATGTTGAATATGCCTTCCTGGTCCGAACTGAACACGATCCCACTACCATCTGGGAGCCATGCGGGGTCTCGTTCGTCTGCGGAAGAATGTATCAATGGCCTGAACCGAGCCACATCAGCAAAGGCCAGACTGTCTGTATCCGGGATCTTACGTCCCTGTACCCTGACAAACGTAGGGCTATCGGCATCTATGACTGCAATATCTCTGTCCTCGCCTCTAAAAACTGAGAAGACGATCGTCTTTCCATCAGGTGACCAATTGGGAGAGTAGTATAGCGTACCGTCGTTGTTGTTCGTGAGGTATCTTACTTCTGTACCATCGAGGTTCATGAGACCGATGTTGGTGCCCCCATCCTCATTTCGAAGAAAAGCAACTGTCTTTCCATCAGGCGAGACTGCAGGATCCCGGATTCTCAGGTTTGCGCTCGCCCGTTTCGCCTTCTTCGTCTCTATATCGTATGTGAATAGATCATAAAAAGCACCGACACGCCGCCCATATACCACGCTCCTGCCATCTGAGGTCCATGACAGCGCAGTGACTGCCCGTTGCCGAGTATTCCGGCGTTCTCCGGTCAGCAGATCCTGAATCCAAATGGTGGTGATTACGAAGTCGCTGCCTTCGTTGGAAAGATATGCGAGCTTGGTACCGTCAGGCGAGATCGTGGGCTGCAAATCAAATGATCCGCCATCTATCAGTAGATCGCCTTCAAATCGCTCATCAAACTGGGCCATAAGCAGGTTCAGGTCGAAGTCCGTGAGCTCTGATCTATCAAGGACTTCCTGTCGCGTACCCAGCCTGGTCTGAAGAAGATTTCCCGCCTGGTCAGTGTACTTGAGCCGGAGGTCCTGTTTCCACTCAGCGTACAGGTCCCTGGCGGAAATGCCCAGGACCTTCTTTACAGCGCCATCGAAGCGGAAGTAACCCACTTCCTGAATCATCGCCTCCGCTTTTCCCCTTCCAAATCTATCCCTGATGTAGCGGAGGAAGGCAAAGCCCTGGTTGTAGACCATCTCGCTATGAATACTGCTGTGCGCGAAGACACTCATTTCGTCGTATGTCAATAGATCGTCTTCCAAGGTCGCCATTCTCAAAAGCATATCTCTGTGGGTATCCCATTTGTCGTAACCTATCTCTTCATCGGCGTATTGAGCGATACCCTCCACATACCACATGGGGGCCGCGAGATGGAGCCACGGCAACTGCAGGACAAAATCCGGATTCTGATTGAACTGTCCACTCTGGAAGATGACCGCGTTGAAGGGCCCTTTTGCGGCCACCTTCAAGGAGATTATATGAGCTACCTCATGGGTTACGACGAGCTTGATCCACTCATGAGATCCGCGAAGATGTGGAAAATCAAGATCACTTGCCCAGATTTCGACACGGTTCTGGTAATAGTTGGCGAACCCATTGGAAAAATCCTGATCATCGTGAACCAGAATATGAATCCTTGAAAATTCTTCATAGAAACCGAATGAGGATGCCAGAGCATCGAAGACTTCCTCCGCCACATCGGCAACCCGCTTGGCCGTCCGCTCAGAGTTTCCGTCAAAGTACACATAGAAATGATCGGTTACGATCTGCCGCTGTGCACTGGCCGATCTTGGTAAGGAAACCACCGCGATCAAGACAAGCACGAGGGCTAAGAAGAGAGGAGGATAGCGTTTCATAGTGGGAGAACTCCGGTACCTACCAGATGCATGGACTCAATCTGTGGGTATTTCCAAGGTTCGGTAGACGTCTTTCGCTCGTTTCTCAATGGAGTCGCAGTCGGTGTCCGACAGAGTTCGGGCGTCCATGAGAAATCGTTCGCCCTTTAGTCGGCCGAAGACGGGAGGCTTTCCACGACGAAATAAACTGGCGACTTCATGGTTTGTAACGGTAGACGGTGTCAACGACACTACCCGAGTAGGCAATCGGTGAGACGGCATGGTTCCCCCTCCGATTTCGGATGTCGAATCTTCGACCGAAACGGAGATAACAGAGCCGAATATCCGGCCAAGCCGTCTGCACAACTGATCTGCTCGCACGTTGACCTGTGCAATCGGAGTTGAGATCATACGAATTACCGGATGAGTGACCGGTAGAGAATCCGCATCTCTGAATAGTTCGATAGTTGCTGCCAGCGCCGCAAATGTAAGCTTGTCTACCCGCAAGGCACGCATAATAGGATTCGACTTCATGCGACGCAAGAGGCGGTTCTCGCCAATGATGATTCCAGCCTGCGGCCCGCCCATCAATTTGTCGCCACTGAAGCAGACAATGGAAACACCTTCCCTAACGCTGTCCTGTACCGTTGCCTCTCCGGACAAGCCGTATACGGACAGGTCGGTCAAGACGCCACTTCCAATATCGTGAGCAACAGGAATATTGAACTCCCGTCCAAGCGTAACCAATTGGTCCAGAGGGACTTCCTGATCATCCCCCACGACTCCAAAGTTGCTTCGATGAACCGCAAAAATAAGGCTGGTTTGATCGGTGATCGCTGCTCGAAAATCTTCTATAGTAGTGTGGTTCACGGAGCCGACGCTCACCAGCCGTGCGCCGCTCTGCTCCATGACATCAGGCATGCGGAAGGAGCCACCGATCTCAACCAGTTGCCCTCTGGACATGATCACATCTTTGCCGGAGGACAGCGAGCTCAAAATGAGCAGTACCGCTGCCGCATTGTTGTTCACAACTATAGCTGATTCCGCACCCGTCAATTCGCAGATGGATTGACTAACGATTTCATGACGGGACCCCCGTTTTCCAGTATCGATATCCAACTCAATAGTACAGTATCCCCCCATTTTCGCTACGGCATCGCTGGCGGCCTGCGAGAGAACGGCCCGGCCGAGGCCAGTATGGAGAATCACGCCTGTTCCGTTGATGGCGGGGGATAAGAGTGTTGAAGACATATAGAATGGTTCGTTTCAGGGCAGATTAAACGTGTCCAATACCCAGTCTATTCCGGACATCGCACCATGGAAACAATGGGCCAGGGTCGATTTTTCGTCCCGGCGCTATTTCACTGTGACCTACCACATTCTTCAGCGGAATACGATGAGTTTCGATCAACCGCCGCGACAGTGCGATTACGCCATCGATCTGCCGTTCTGGATAGGGTGCCCACCACCCATTGTCCGAATATACAGGAGGGAGGCCCGCATAGGATTGGCCGTACTCATCCGGCCACACATAGTATTCAGTACCTTTCCGCTCCAATCGTCCCCAATTGACGATTTCTATACCGAGCGCTCGCGAGTTACATTTCTCCAGACCTTCCCAGGTGCTAACGCCACAATGCCAGGCACAGTCTTGATCATGCACCATTTGAACAATCTCGCCATCCATTCCTACGATGTAGTGACAGCTAACGGACCTGGCGGGGTTCCTGAATATATCTATGCAGTCATTAACCGTTGGGCCGGCGGTATAGTGCATAACCAGCAGGTCAATGTCGGTATCTTCGCGGGAAGAGGTATACAGGGCTGGGATGAATGGGATATTCAACGAAGGAACCTGCGGACGGGCTCAAGATGCGCCAGACCTTGAATGATATTGCGATATGGTCACTGATCAATCGGAACGTCATCACCGATTCAGTATTTTACGAAATCACATGGGTTGGATAATAAACCGGGGATTGATCTGGTACAAGTGAAATGTGTTGCGATGGAGGGATTACGGAGTCGACACCGTGGAGAGACTACCTTGGTCATTCATGGACCGGATCAGTCCAGCTACCGGGGCACTGTAGGCAGTTCCACTGCTATCGCCAATTGCGTATATCGTGTAGGATGTATTGGTCAATGCAAACATGCGGTATGAGTCGTTGTCGAAGAAGCGTCCGTCTAGATCAGATACATAGATGTAGAGTTCGGGTATGTCGGAAATGCGTAGATCCATTCCTGGGGTATACTTGGAAGCGAGGTCCCCGTAATTTCCGGCTCCACTCTGGGAAAGGATCAAAGTCCTCATGCCGCGTCTTATCACGCCCAAGGCCGCATCGGCTTCCGTCATGTAGGCGCGCTGAGTGGCATCGTTATAGAGCGGAATGGCGACAGAGGCGAGTATGCCAACGATGATCACCACGATCAACAGTTCTACGAGAGTGAACCCTTCCTGGCGACCGCGTGGAATTCGCATCTGCTTGATCCTGTCCGTGTCGGTGATGTCCGTCGGTGCATGAACTTAAGAAACCGTTGGAGGGCAGGTCGAAAATGGCCTGCCCTCCAACGGGTTAACTACGAGGGGACATTGTTGCTGTTCCGTACGATATTAGCTTGTCGGGCTTGACAGTGATCCGTCCTGATCGATGGCTCTTATCAGACCGGCAACTGCTGAGGCGTTCGAAGAACCGCTGCTGTCGCCATATGCTTTGACCACGTAGGTCGTATTGGTCAAGGTGGTGATTCTGTAGGAGTCG
>JABIQT010001123.1 GCA_018667995.1 Candidatus Latescibacterota bacterium | reverse complement strand
GAGTATGCCGTATTTCTTAACCATGCTGGGGTTGATTAGGTCCTCTACCCATGAACTGAGAGGGCCGCGGATCCAATCGCTCAAAGGGATTCCAAACCCTGTTTTGGGTCTTTCGAACAACTCGGAGGGCAGGTGATCTGCTAGAATT
Source organism: Candidatus Latescibacterota bacterium (assembly GCA_018667995.1). GTDB lineage: Bacteria > JAAXHH01 > JAAXHH01 > JAAXHH01 > JABIQT01 > JABIQT01. The sequence continues at coordinate 1,863 of JABIQT010001123.1, read as the reverse complement.
TTTCGAAGAATAAGCTTGCCGTCTTTGCCATTGGTTTTCATTTCCTCAGGAATCTGCCAGGCAAGTTCTACCACTCGGTGATCCAGCAATGGTACTCTCAGCTCAAGCGATGCCGCCATACTCGCTCTATCTATCTTTGTCAGGATGTCATCTGGAAGATAGTGCAGCATATCAAGATACTGCCATCTCGCTATGGGTGCATCTAGTAGTTCGCGCGCCTCTGCTTCTTGCGTGTATGCTGGGGTCGTGAAACCATTGGCCATCACCAGTCCCGTATCTGGCCAATGACAATGCAGATAGGGATATACTTCGTCAATATCCTCTATCAAACGCCCAGCCAGATTACGTCCGCGCTCTACTACTCCACTGCTTTGTTGAACTGTTGGGATCCATCCAGATGCTCTCTGCCACCAAGTTTTGGGCATTAACAATGCCGCTCGACAAAGACTACGAGTAAGCGAGCTCGGTAGGGTGTCGAGAATCCGGGCCAGCCTTTGCATCTGACCATATCGCCGGTAGCCAGCAAATAGTTCATCACCCCCATCACCGGAAAGCGCTACTGTTACGTTCTGACGAACTATCCTTGACAGTAGACAAGTTGGAATCTGTGATGAATCCGAAAACGGCTCATCATAGATATCCGGTAGATCTGGAATAATTGTCATCGCGTCTTCAGCTGTAACTATGACCTCGTGATGCTGTGTTCCCAAACGCTCAGCCACTGCCGCCGCATAGCGTGACTCATCAAAATCCCGCTCCTTAAAGCCTATAGTAAAAGTCTCGACTGGACGTGAACTTGCCCGTTGCATCATTGAGACCACAAGTGATGAATCGATACCACCGGACAGTAACCCACCCAGAGGTACATCTGAAATCATCTGCCTCTTGACTGCATCCTGCAAAAGATCTCCCAGCCGCGCCTGTGCCTCATCCGGTTGCGTAATAGGATTAGCAACACCCTTTCGCACAACGTTGGCAAGTGACCAGTAGGTAACCCTCCGTGACTGGCCGTCTTCTGCAAACCTGAGCAATGTGCCAGGTGTGATCTTGTTTACTCCCTTATAAATACTAAGATCACCGGGAACATAGTTATTCTGGAGAAATGCAGCCACAGCAGCATGGTTAATCTGCCGTGGGAAATCCCGATGCCTGATTAGAGCCTTTAGCTCTGATCCGAACAGTAAGCAGTCGCCGACTATTCCATAATAGAGCGGCTTGACACCCATACGATCTCGGCAAAGCCATAAGGATCGAGACACTGAATCATATATAGCAAACGCAAAAATGCCGTTGACGCGCGGGACAAACTCTTCTATGCCATGTTCGGCGCACCCTTCGAGTAATACTTCGGTATCTGAATGCCCCCTAAACCGCCGGCCACGGCGAACTAGCTCATCGGCTAACTCGGTGGTATTGTAGATTTCCCCATTGTAGACAATCGTAAATCTTCCACATGAGGAGGTCATAGGCTGACGTCCTTGACCGGAAAGATCGATGACAGACAACCTTCTGTGTGCTAATGCTAAGTAACTATTCGGGTCTAGGTAAATTCCCTCATCATCCGGGCCCCGATGTTCAAGCGCTGACGCCATCTTCTGAACATTTTCACGCAGATTATCGGAACTCGCTCGCTGACTGAAATCCCAGATTCCTACGATGCCACACATATCATCTCAAGAAACGTTGAGACCAAATACACATTGGCTTATTGTTTGATCGCAACCACATATCCCCGACCCGAATGGGCAGAGAGTTTTTTGGGTGCGTAGTTATAAGAGTTGCAGATTTCGTCTACTGCTTTGACCAGCCCAGGATACTGGCAAGGCGTATAATCGTCGAAAACCACGATATCACCTGGGCGCT
>JABIQT010001103.1 GCA_018667995.1 Candidatus Latescibacterota bacterium | reverse complement strand
TCGGCTAACGGCGGCGCATTGTAGGGCAAAAGAGTCCATGGTTCGCGCCGTAGAAGCAGGAATTGACCTGATGGAACACGCCGAGTTCCTTGACCCCGATGACAGGTTGCGATTTGATCCCGCACTGGCTGAGATGATGGCAGAATCAGGGATATACATAAGTCCGACTTTACAGGCATGGACTCAATATCCACGCATAGTAGAGCTAGAGGAGAAGGAGAGCGCTGATACCATTAGTCGGGCCGAATCAGACGAACTCCAAGGTCTACGCGGGCGCATGGAAGTTCGACTGGACGTGATGCGGCGCATGCTTGATTATGGCATGCATGATCGCATTGTCCCCGGCACTGACTCTGGGGTAGGCAGTCTTGCTTTTGGCCATCTCGACTATGACCTTCGCCTATTGGTTATGGTCGGTTTTTCTCCCGCCGCGGCCCTGGCATCGGCGACCCGGATATCATCTCATGCAATCGGCATGTCCGACGAACTCGGTACCATCGAGGTCGGAAATGTGGCTGACCTCGTGGCCTTCGACGGTGATCCAACACGTGATATCAGTGCTGTCAGCCGGGTGAAAGCAGTTTTCCAGGCCGGCGTTCAAGTGATGTAGCATTCCAGAGTCAGGATATTATCAATGAAGATTACGTCTGTAGAACCATTTATCATTGAGAACCCGCCGCCGGCCAGAGGAGGCTCGCGATGGGTTATCGTAAAATTGACCACCGACAGCGGTATTGAAGGCGTGGGTGAATGCTCCTGGCATGCACGACAGGACCATGTCTACGCGGCGTTGATCAGAGATCTGGGTGATCGGTATGTGCTCGGCGCAAATCCATTCGACATAGAGAAGCTTTGTTCAACCATATATGAGGATCACAATGTTCGGCATCCGGGTCCCATCTCCACTCCTGTTCTGAGTGCCATAGAAATGGCGTGTTGGGATATCGTGGGCAAGTCGGTCGGGCAACCCGTATACAATCTTCTGGGTGGAAAATGTCACGAACGGCTTAGGTCATACTCCTATCTATCAGAATTCCGACTGGGCGAAGACCCTCAAATAACTGCAGATTTGGCCCTCTCCTATGTCGAGGAAGGATATACGGCCGTAAAGCTGGATCCTGTGGACGTACGCACCAGTGGAAGACTAGAAACGCTCCGATATGCCGCGAACGTGATCGGAGCCATAAGAACTGCCGTGGGAGATCGATGTGATATTCTTATTGGCACACACGGTCAATTCAGTACCAGTAGCGCCATTCGTTTTGCTAAGAGGATCGAGGAATTTGATCCCCTATGGTTTGAGGAACCCGTATTTCCAGAGAATATCAAGGAAATGGCACGTGTAGCGCGCTCCACTTCGGTACCCATTGCCACAGGCGAACGATTGCTCACCAAGTTTCCTTATGCGGAACTTCTTGAGCGACAGGCGGCGTCAATCATTCAGATGGATCTCACCATAACGGGCGGGATTCTGGAGGCGAAGAAAATCGCTGGAATGGCTGAAGCGTATTATGCGGAAATTGCGCCACACATGTATGGAGGCCCCATAGGTGGGGCAGCTGCGATTCAGCTGGATGTTTGCAGTCCGAACTTCCTCATTCAGGAAGGCATACAGAAATGGGACGGATTCCATGGTGATCTGCTCATGGAGCCAATTCAATGGGAAAAAGGCTATATCATCCCGTCCGAGAGACCGGGACTGGGAATCGAACTGAATCAGGCTGTACTTGACAAGCATGCCGTTAAGATTTGATCCTATCGGGAGAACGCTGGATGACGACTAACGACCGCTACAACACGCTATCCGATGATCAGCGGCGATTCTTTGACAGCAATGGCTATCTCATTATAGAGAATGCGCTATCGTCGCAGATGGTTGCCACGCTCAATGGAGCCGTAGATGAGATATACCAACGACATAAGGAAAGCGACGCCCTGCGTGATGGCGGTAAGCTGAATTTGAGGAATTGTATCACTCACCACCATGCTTTTCTCGATCTGCTGGATTGGCCGGAAACGGTTCCGTTAGCCTGGGGTGTACTCAATTGGAATATCCAGATGCTTACTTCCCATTTGATCGTTCTTCCAGCACAGGAGGAACCCTCAGAGGAGGAGAAACGAAAGCACCAGATGCACCGGGATGGTGGTACATCAGATGTGGAGATGGAGGAACCTCATCCCAGGATCATGTTGAAGATCGCATACGTACTGAATGACCAGACCGACCCAAGATGCGGAGCAACGCGCCTCGTTCCAGGGAGCAATCGACTTGTTGGGCGTCCTTCGATTGATGAGATGACATGCTGGCCAATAGGTACCATATCCTTGAATCTGCCCGCTGGAACCGCCTTCATGTTCGAGCAGCGCACCTATCATAGTGTCGACAAGAACTGGTCAGACCATGATCGCAGAACGATCTTCATGGGGTACGGTTACAGATGGGTCAAACCCATGGATTATATCACAATGCCCAGTGAGTTGATAGCTCGCTGCAATCCTATCCAGAAGCAACTGGTGGGTGTCGTCAAAGACGTCATAAGCTACTATCTGCCAGAACAAGGAG
>JABIQT010000458.1 GCA_018667995.1 Candidatus Latescibacterota bacterium | reverse complement strand
TTGGTTCGCGCCGCACGCGCCTGTTACGATATGGCAATTGCCTTTGGGACTCCTTACATCTCCGGAAAAGACAGTTTTTACAACGAATTCTCGGACGGCAGTCAGACCATAGCTATTCCGCCCACGCTCCTCATTTCCGCCATATGTGTCTTGAAGGATTCATCAAAAGTCATCTCCATGGACGCGAAGCAAGCTGGCAGTTCAGTGTATCTTGTCGGCAATACGGCAAACGAGCTGGGAGGCTCCCAGTACTACAAAGCACTTGGCTATGTCGGAAACGCGGTGCCAAAGGTTGATGCGATATTGTCTAGACAGACGATGTTCGCCATGCATTCTGCGATTGACCGAGGCCTTGTTGCGGCATGTCATGATTGTTCCGAGGGAGGGCTGGGTGTTGCCGCTGCGGAGTTGGCGTTCTCTGGCGGATTTGGGCTGTCTCTGGATCTGCGAGCCATTGCTCGATCGGAGAACGTGCAGGACAGTGCCTCGGCCCTGTTTTCTGAGTCTAACAGTCGTTTTCTGGTCGAGATTAGACCAGGATGTGAGTCCGATTTTGAAGCATTGTTCAAGGGAATACCATATAGTCAGTGTGGCACACTCACATCAGAAAAGGCCTTCCGCGTGACGGGGCTGGATGCTGCGATGGTCGTCGAAACAGACATAGATACTTTGAAAAATACCTGGCAAGCACCCCTGATTTTCTAAACCCACAACCGTACATGGGAATCCCAATGTCATCCGTATCAGTACTCGTTCTTCGTGCCGCAGGAATAAACTGTGACTTCGAATCGCTTCATGCATTCGAAACAGCCGGCGCAGATCGTGTAGATCATATTCACCTGAATGAGTTTATCGGTGGCCGCGCGATCCTCGATAGATATGACATACTTGTTCTCTCAGGTGGTTTCTCGTATGGAGATGATATCTCCGGCGGGAAGGTCCTGGCCAATGAGTTGGTCTATCGACTGATGGATCAGATTGATACATTTGTTGGTAAGGGAAAGCTCATTCTGGGTATTTGCAATGGTTTTCAGGTATTGATGAAAATGGGGCTGTTGCCACAAACATCTCCGGGAGAACGCAGCCAGGAGGCAACAGTCTTCTATAATGACTCTGGTAAGTTCGAATGCAGATGGGTGCATCTCGCCATCAACGAGCGGAGTCCATGCGTCTTTACGCAAAATATGCCCGACAGCATATACGTGCCTGTCGCGAATGCCGAGGGTAAAGTAGTAACCAGGTCCGCAAAGGTGTTGTGTGACCTGCAGGTGGGGGGACATGTAGCGCTGCGCTATATGGATCCCACGAAAACCGGAGGAGATAGCAGCGATGTGGCCTATCCTTGGAGTCCCAATGGCTCCGTGGCCGCCATTGCCGGTCTGTGTGATACCACGGGAAGGATCTTCGGATTGATGCCGCACCCGGAACGGTTCATTCATCGTACACAACATCCGTCGTGGACTCGAAGGCCTGATGCGCTGGAACCGGACGGGCTTTATATCTTCCAAAACGCCGTAACATATGCACGTGGATCCTAGGTGAACAAGAGCGCCTGATATCGCTATTGACATTGTGAATTCCATTGTGTAGTATCGTGAGTTATTGTATTACCAATGGGATTCGAATTCAAAATAACCAGCATCTTGGTCTATGAGTATCCTCCCGAAATTGCATAGCATGATCTATATCTGGGGTGCAGCTACGGCTGTGATCACAGGATGCGCTGCTGGTGTTGTCGATGTTGCTCAATCGCCTCGTCCAATACTGGATCAGGTTGTTAGAGATGCTGAATGGTACATCGATGAAGGTATCGTTGCCTTTGCAGATGGCGACTTTGACGGTGCTGTAAGCATGTGGGAAGACGCGGTAGAACTGACCCCGAGAAATGCTCGGTTGCGGAATTTCTTAGGACTCGCTTACATGAATCGCAGTGATCATGGTCGTGCGATGATTGAATTCGAGCAGGCCATATCGCTTGACCCCGGTTTGGCCGAGGCATTTAACAATTACGGCTACGTACTATTCAAGCAGAGGGCCTACGAGGACGCGCTGGAGGCATACGGACATGCGCTCGCCATAGATTCCACCTATCTCGCGGCCAGGCGGAATTTTAAACTGGCTTTGCAGGCCACTGCAGGAAATTTGGACGGTTGGGCTTTTACGCTGGCCGAAGAGGGTGTGCGGGCAGAGGATATAGAGCAGAAAATAGCGCTCTACCACCGCGCTCTTGAAATAGATTCGACCTATGCCGAAGTGTACAATAACCTGGGTGCTGCCGAATACTATAACGGTGAGGTAGATAAAGCACTTGGGGCTTTCCATCGGGCGGTTGACCTTGACCCTGGGTTGGCCGAAAGTTTCAATAATCTTGGGTATGTCTATATAGATCTCGGTTTGTTAAATGATGCCATCGACAACATCAACAGTGCACTTGAAATCGACCCGTATTATGTAGACGCGTACAATAACTTGGCGCGGGCGTTTGTTAAGAACGGCGAAGTTGATAATGCCATCACGGCGTGGCAGTCGACACTTCGGATTGAGCCGGAGAATACCGTAGCACGACAGAATCTAAAGCGCTATCAGACTCGCTGAAGGGTTGTTAAGCGGACACGGAGGAGGAAAAGCATGGCTGTGATAGACGAAATACAGCGTCAACAGACCTACCACTCGCAGATGGGAAGAGGTAATCTTGCGATCGATGATAGTTTCGATCTGGGTTCTTTCGATATTACATACCACTTCGAACGGGCTGGCGACGGTGCCGCCGAACCCGTTATAGCCGAGATTACAGAGATACTGAAGGAGTGGGCAGCTGCATTTAAGGCGGGTTCGCAGTCTCTGGAATATACTGCGGAAGAAAAGACGATGCTGGGGCGCTATAATGCCGATTTCAGGGAAGCATATCTCGGTAAGGCATTTACGGATGAGTTTAAGGATCAGATCGAAGTCCAAAAACTCTTCGATGCATCTAAGGAAAACACCATATCATCTTACGGCATCCGATGCTTGTTGATATCTTTGTTCGTCAAGGACCAGAAGATTGTAGACGGTGATTTTCCGTCTGCTGGTCACAAGTACGCATACATGGCTGCAATCCGCACCGGTCTCTACGAGGTGTTTGATGGCGAACTTATACCGAGCCTTTGGTGTGTTCATGCTTCCAAGTAATTCTTAACACCACATAATACCCATGAGCAGTAACCATGCGGTCGAACAACGGTGCCGAATTCTGGGTTTTCTCTTGATGCCGGTGGCGTTCTTCGTTCTGACCAGCCTACTGACGTATTCAATAAACGACTACCCTAATTCCAGTTTGGGGGCCGAGCGCGTATTGAATGCCGGAGGGGTGTTGGGTGCAGATGCCGCATCCCTGTTATATCTTTATCTGGGCTATAGTTCATATCTGGTGCCGGCATATATCATTTTCTGCGGTTGGAACCAGTGGACAAATTCTTCCCTGCGTCTGCTGCTCGCGGGTCTATTTGTATGTGTAGGCCTTATAGTTTCAACAGCTACTACGCTGTCGCTATTGTATTCAGGGGCCAGTGTCGCATCTTTCAGTTTTTCGGGTGCCCTCGGTCTACGCACGGGACAGTTGGCGACTTCAGCTCTTGGTCCAATGGGCGCA
>JABIQT010001102.1 GCA_018667995.1 Candidatus Latescibacterota bacterium | reverse complement strand
CTACGAAACAGACAGTTGGCTTATCGGCACGGAGGCAGGACTGCTCATTGCCACCGAGGGTGGCGCCGCCTGGGAAAGGACCTCATTGAGCGAGGTCCCCGTCCGCGCGCTGCACTATGCCCTGGACACCTATTGGGCAGGCACCGACGGGAACGGCATCTGGCGTAGTTCCGATGGACAGCGCTGGGATAGGGCCGGGAATAACGAAGAAGACGCTTCTATCTACGATCTGGCCGTGTCCGATGGACAGATCCTGGCGGGATCCGGTACCGGCGTGCTTTCCGGTGATGGCACAGGGAGGTGGCAACGAACGGGCCCGAGGATGCTGACTGCCGCCATTGGCGCGCACCCGGGGGACCCCGCGGATTGGTTAGCCGGCTCGGCTCCGGGCGGTCTCTGGCGGACCGATGACCACGGAATCACATGGCGTCAAATTGATGGTTTCAAAGGTGTGTTGTCCATACTGGCACCAGGAGGGACTCAGGCATGAATACCGAGGAATATAGAATTCAGGTCGACGAGAGAGCCGGCCAGATTATCGATACCATTGTAGAACGTGGCGGCGGTGGCATCTGGGGGGCACATGCCCTGATGGAACGAGATGTGCAGCAGGATAAAATAGTGGACATCGTCAAAGCAGGCCTGGGCGTGACGACGCCGGACGGTGCTCCGGCTGGCGGACCGTTTCATACCCTGCCTTCCATGCTGCTTCTGTGCCGATGGGAATCCAAACTACCCGACGAAGCCATAGACATTATTCACGCTCTGATGGCACAGGGCGTTCTGTCGCGGGGAAATACGGAAAACCACTGGCTCATGTACTATACAGGTTGTCTCCTTGCCGCGGAGCGTTGGCCGGACCAGGAAGAAAACTGGAACGGGCTGCCACCGGAGGCCATGCGTGCCGAGGCTATGCGGTGGATTCTGGGTATGATCGAACGGACGGCTGTCAACGGGCATCACGAATACGACTCTCCGCAGTATCACATAGAACATATGATGTCGTACATTGCCCTGGCTGACCATGCCAAAGACGATCACTTTCGCGAACAGGTAAAGAAGATGTTGTCGCTCCTGATTGCGGACATGGCATTGGAGTATTTCAACGGAGCCTGGGCCGGCGGACACAGCCGGGAAGGCTACCGCGAGAATACCTGGAAACGGAGCGGCGCCATTGGGATCCTGCAGTACCTCTATTTCGGTGGGGAACCCTTTGATCCCGATCATCACACCAATGGATTCGGTGTGGCAGCCACGACGGCATCCTACCGTCCGCCTCCCGTTTTTGCGGATATCGCCTGGGATCGTTCAGAGGCGCACATCGTACGCAAAACCAAGCCACCCAGAACGATCTACCGCTGCGTAGATCGAGAGTCAGCTCCGGTCTACAAATACACCTATATGAGTCGCAATTTCGCCCTGGGATCCAGTCAAATTGGTCTTCCTGGCCCCAGTGCTGCTCCCATTGACCTCATATCCTGGGATCTCACCTGGGACGCACCGATCCATGAGTGCAAGATCACCTGTAACCATCCCTATCGTGACCCAAACAGGTTCAGCGCATTCCTGGCCGGCTTGCCGCAGCAGATCCGCCGGTCCATCGCCAGCGACAAGCCCTATCTGCAGTGGGAAGACCGGCTCTTCGGTGCCTCACCCTATGAGCAGATGATGCAGCACGAGGGCACTACCGTGATTCTCTACCAGATTCCGGCAGACGACGAAGCCCCCTATGCCAATCTATTCCTGCCCCGGTCTATTCCGTGGGTGGAGCGGGACGGATGGATCATGGGCGACATGGGATCGTTTTACACGGCGGTCCGTCCCATCGGGGTCTACGATTGGCAGGAAATCCGGGAGGCCGGAACGGTCAGATTTCAATCGTGGGGAGCTTTCCAGGTCGTAGGCTGGTTGTTAAGGCTGCAGGATCTGAACACCGGTGTGATAGTGGAAGCCGTAGAAGCTGACGAGGCGGGCCCATTCGAGGACTTCTGCAACAAGCGAAGTTCGGCTCATCTTGATCTAAGCCGCTGGTCCGACCCCGGTGCTGTCAGCGTCGACACGATCACCGGTCACCGCCTGGAGATTACCTACAACGGTAAACATACGGTGGACGGTGAAGAGATCGATTACAGCGGCTATCCTCTATACGACGCCCCGAGCGCAAAGGGGGAGGTCGGTACCGGAAAAATGACGTTCAGTCATGGTGAAAATGTGACGGAGCTGGACTTCGGTGTGAATGCCGAGAGCCCGTTGATGCCCATGCGAGTCATCGGGTAGGATTTCGCCCAGTACGCTCTGTAGGAGACTAAAAGCTGGGAGTCGCACCTATGCCGCACGGACGGGGGACGTCACGTCGGATAGGTGCGAAGTCGCAGGCGGGCATCTCTTGGGAATGCCAACAACACCGAAATTCGTCCTACTGATCGCCTTTTTCTGGTCATGGTTGATCCGAAGATCCATCACCCGATCAATTGACCCGTGTATTTCCACGAATACGGTAGGTACTGATCAATCCTGGTAGACATCGGGTCTACGATCTTCCGCCAGAAAATTCCGCACGCCCATGGCCGGATAGCCACCGCATCGTTGACGCCTCCATTCAAATGGGATGGTAATCCGTGCCAGGGCCAATCCCTCATAGTGTCCGGCATTGGATAGCACAGTGCCGTCAGGATGGATCACGGCGGACTGGCCGAACATCATTCCGGCTTTCCAGGGCACGTCGATGGGACAACCATAGCTGGACCGCACGAAGTAAGACTTGGTGTCCATGGCACGGGTTTTCAGTATGGCCTCGCTGGCCATCTCATGATCGGATCTCTGCAGAGAAGGTAGAAATATGATATCCGGCTTGAGATCCGTGAGTTTTGCGAATAACTCCGGAAAGTAGATGTCGTAGCATATTACCAGAGCGATACGGCCATGTTCGGTGTCGAAAACCTTGATCTCCTGTCCCGCCTCAACGGAGAGATTCTCGATCTCACCCAGCGTGGGATGGGTCTTATCGTAACTCCCCTCAATCGACCCAGATGGCCCTATGAGATGGGCCCGGTTTCGAAAACGCTCCCCTTGCCGTAGTAACAAAGGTAGAATCACATATGCCCTGTGTGCTGCTGCAATTTCCTGCGTGCGCGTCAGTAAATCGGCCGAATGCTCTGCCTGCTGGAGCATGTGGGACTCTGACACGCCAAATACGTTGAAATACTCCGGCAGACACGCTATGGACGCCCCCGACTGGAGCCCTTCTTCCAGATACCGAAATCCCGCTTCAATGATCTGAGTGTTAATGGCGGATGACTTCTCCGCGAACACAGGCGGTTGAACACTTGCAATAGTTATTCGTGGCATGATTGTCAGCCTGTTCTTATGAGACCAGTGAGGAGTGGTTCCTGCGGCCCGCAATCTATATTCTGTGAACGAACTCGTTGGAATGATATGCAAGTTAAACAGAGACGCGCCCGGACTTGTTCCGTAAGAGAAATGCCGAGGCCAGCATCCCAAATACTACGGCGCCTAGGATACTCCAAATAAGATCGATAGGATCGAATTTACGGTGGGAGAGAAACAGCTGAGAGCATTCCTCAAGCGTGACGAGTATCAGCACCACCGCTGTTCCCGTCTGGACAGAACGCGATAGCAATGAAATCCGGTGTCCGGACAAGCTCATATTAAGAACAAATGAGAGGCCGCCCATCAGGAAGAAATGACTGAATTTATCGATGTATGGTACGGTACGAATAAAGGGAAACAGAATGGGGGCAAGTCCAAGATCAGCGATCACGATAATTCCAGTAAGACCCGAGAAAAATACCCAGACATACCAGCGAATTGCCAACAATTCAGTCTCCGTTTCTCGGTCATCAGGCTTCAGATTAACTGTAAATCCATGTGAATCAAACAAAGACAATATAGTCCGGTTGTCAATTCTGCGGACCTAATCGGTTGCCAACACCACTGGGCGGGAGCACCTGGTCGCTCGGAGTGCCAGTTCCTTGACACGTCTGCCATAGAGATCTATTTTCACGATCTATCGGACACCCATTTCTTACATCAAACAGGCGAGCCCTGATTTGTGTCTCCCTGACCACCTGATACGGTGTCCCATAAACTATTGTATGCGAGATATTTCACCTCGATTCATGCTATCTCAAAAAGGCGGCAGGAATGAAGATCACAGCGATGAAGACCTTTCTAGGTACGTTTGCCAATCGCTCCCGAGCACTCGTGAAGGTTGAGACTGATGAAGGACTCTACGGTTGGGGTGAGGCCTATTCCATAGGACCCGACAAATCCGTCGAGCCTATAGTTGATTACATCTTCGAAATGATAAAAGGGGAAGACCCCAGGCGCATCGAATATCTGATGCTCAAACTGTTTCAGCAGTTCCGCTTTCCACCAGGTGGCGTGGGGCTGTCGGCCATATCGGCCATCGATCATGCCCTGTGGGACATAAGTGGCAAAGCAGCGAATTTACCGGTCTACATGCTCCTTGGCGGCGCTGTTCGAGACAGAATTCGGGTGTATCACGGAATCGGCGGATCGGACGGCGTAGCCGTGAGTGACCGGGCCCATCAGATGCACGATGATTGGGGTTTCACGGCATTCAAGCTGAGTCCCTATTGGCTAAACCCGGAGTCGGAGCGGTGGGGCCGCGTATGCAAAGCAGCCGCGGACAATTTCGAAAAGATACGGGCAGGCACGCCAGAAAACTGGGAATTCGCTTTCGATCCACACGCCAAGATCTTCGAACCCATTCGGGCGCTTCAACTGTCAAATGCTCTTGCTCCCCTGGATCCCTATTTCTACGAGGAGCCCATGAGACCCGAGCACATACCCCAATGGGCACGGCTGCGGGAACAGATGAACGTACCTCTCGCCACCGGTGAGAGCCTCTATTCAAAATTTGAATTTCTGAACCTGATGACCGCTCAGGGTGCCGATATCATACAGCCGGACATCTGTGTCTGCGGTGGTTTGCTGGAGATGCGGAAGATCGCTGCCATTGCTGAGGCTCACTACATCACAATAGCACCCCATAACCCCATGGGGCCATTGGCCACGGCGGTGAATGTTCACTTTGCGGCCGCGACTACCAACTTCAAAATTCTTGAGTACGTGAATCCTCTGGGCACGGAGTGGGAGGGCTGGGTCGACGATCCGTACCTGCCCGAGGACGGCTATCTGACGCTTCGTGACCGCCCCGGCCTGGGAATTGAAATCAATGAGGACGCTGTCACTGACAACGCATACATGCACTGGCAGCGGACCTGCCCTGTACGTCCCGATGGCGGAACGGGATATATATAGCTGATGGCCTGTCCCGATGTAGAACTATGCCTGGAGAAGGCAGTGGACAGCCTGGTACCCGCGCGCTGAGTCAATACTTCTCGGGGATGAAATTCTGGTCCTCCAGCGGCGGGCGCACATAACCCACATCGACATCCCTGGCGGGCAAGCTGATTGTGTCTGGCTCATCATATTTATATGGGAACCTACTGAGGAGATGGTCGATACAGTTCAATCGGGAACGCCGCTTATCGTGAGAATTGACGACATACCAGGGCGCCTGTTTTATATCCGTATAGGCCATCATTTCGTCCTTGGCTTTAGAGTAGCCATCCCATCTGATGTACGATTCCAAATCCATGGGGCTGAATTTCCAGCTCTTGATCGAACTCTTCAATCGATCGTTGAAGCGCTTCTCCTGCTCCGGGGCATCGACGGAAAACCAGTACTTCAGCAAGATGATCCCCGAGCGGACGAGCATCCTCTCGAACTCCGGGCAGGACCGCAGAAATTCCTGGTACTCTTCGTCCGTACAGAATCCCATGACGCGTTCGACACCGGCTCTGTTATACCAGCTGCGATCGAATAACACGATCTCTCCCGCCGCGGGAAAGTGCGATATATATCTCTGAAAATACCACTGCGTTCTCTCACGTTCGGTTGGCTTGGGCAGAGCAATTACGCGGCATACGCGAGGATTGAGATTCTCAGTTATTCTTGTAATGACCCCACCCTTACCCGCAGCATCCCGTCCTTCAAAGAGCACGATGACTCTCCTGCCGTCATTGACGATCCACTCCTGTAATTTGAACAACTCTATCTGGAGATTCGCCAGCTCGCCCTCATAGAACTCACGGTCGAGTCTTTGGGGGTAGAGATCTCCTTTCTTCTTACCCTTGGCAGCGTCCGGCTGTTTGGATTTAGTCGACTTGAGTTTTGCCTCTCGGTCTTTCTTCGACTTAGCCATTTTGACCTCCTTTAAGTACCTCTGGCGCAATAATATAGCGTACTACCTAAGTGTATGCCATGATCTGGGAAAACCTCGAGGATCTGGCGTCCAGGGCGTCACGTCGCTCGTCTCCATGTACCAGTCAAGCATCCGTTGTTCCAGATCTCTCCTGGTCTGCTCATATTCAGAAGCGCCGTAGACGTTACAAAGCTCCAACGGATCATGCGCCATATGGTAGAGTTCATGCTCTCCGTTGGTGCGCCTGATCAGTTTGTGATCGATCGTTCGGATCATCGTCGAACGGCAGACGCTCTCTGGATGTTCTTGCTGCTGTTTTCCCTTGGGAAAGTAAATCGATTTTGGATTTCCGCACACGCCGTCCTCCGGCCGTCCCTCAAAGCAATGAGGCTCGTGAAGGTCGTATCCGCCCTCAGCGAACACAGCCCTCTGGGAGTCACCGCATTCTCCTTCTAATTGGGGGATGAGCGACCTCGCTGCATGCGTATGCCCGCATTCAATACCGGCAAGCTGCAGCGTTGTGGGCATGATGTCCATGCATGCGACCGGTTCCTCCACAACATGACCTCTCGCATATCCTGGAGCCCGGATCAACAGGGGCACCCGTGTAAGACAGTCGTCAAGGGCGCTCGGCCACTTTTCTACAAGACCATAGTCACCGGCCCAGTCTCCGTGATCCGAAAAGGCGACCACCGCCGTTTCATCCGCCAGTCCGGATTCGTCCAGGGCATCGAGCAGTTTGCCAAGGAGATGGTCCACATACGAAACCATACCCAGGTATACGGCCATGATTCTTCTGAGTACCATATCGTCCAGTGGTCCCAGCTCACGATACGCCCTGATGAGGCGATGAAACGCTGGTTTTCCCTCGAGATCGGCAGGGCGCAGCGGAGGGATATCCGCAGGATCGTACATATCGTGCCAGGGTTGAGGCGCATGGTAGATCGGATGGGGGAAGCTCGTCGCGAGAAAAAGAAAGAAAGGCGGATCCGAGGTCTTTCTCTTGCGCACAACCTCAATGGCACGCTCAAAGCAGGCCGCATCACGGGGCGGCGAATCCAGTGCCTCATTCAAGAAACTGAAGAAACCGGGCTCGCCTTCCGCAAAGGCGTTTCGAGAGTTTCCGCCACCCGAAACACGGTGGACCCGGGAAACCGAAGAGGCAAATGATCCGGGGGACAGGCAGTCGTTTTTTCCGATCCAGTGCACATCGTAGCCGACCGACTTCATGTAACGCATGGTATTGGGTTCATCTGGCTGAAGTGGATGCCAGAGGGTACGATGTCCCCTGGTATGGGGATACCAGCCTGTCATGAAACTGCACCGGGAGGGTGTACATACCGTGTGCTGGACATGACACTGCTGAAAGCGGGTACCCTCAGCCGCCAACCTGTCGAAGTTAGGCGTCTGCACTAAGGGATGTCCGTAACAGCCTAATACATCGGCACGCATTTCATCCGGATTTACGTAGATAATGTTCACAGATATTGCCTGTTAGGTGGGGCCGAGATTATCTGTCTTTGAGAACACCGAGATTTGGTCAGCCGTTCGTGGCTGTGCCGCGATCCCATAGATTTTGAAGGCGCAGAGAATGGATCTCGGCATTCCTGTCACCCGGTTCCCCGGCCCAGCGTTCGTTCTCTGCCTTGGATGATCGGTCGTAGGATGCCTGAATTAGCTCTGGAAGACCGAGAACGATAAATGCGATATGAATGGTACCGTCCTCATGAAGCGTGATATCTCGAAATCCCATGGGATATCCAATAATGCACGCCGTATCAAGCAGAAGACAGCCATGCAGAAGGGCAACCCTGTTCCGATGACGGTGTCCCGTCAATACAATTACGATTGCCGGATGCGTAGCAACGGTCTCCCGTAGTCTTTCGGCGTGCGTGATCACAGTCGACGAGCCTTCCTCTCCCGCCAGAGGAAGAATCCAGCTATGCAACGCAAGCACAAGCGCACAGTCATCGTTGGAGGCGTCTGTGGCAGCTGCACGCAGCTTCCGATCCAACTCCTCAGTCCAGATGCCCTGCCCCTCCGTTAAAGGATCACACTGGTATATATTTACAGTGGCCAGGCGTAGCCGGGGCCCCACATCGAATACGTCCAAGGTATCCGGAATGTCGAATCGCGCGGCGAAACGTGCAAATGAACCGGTACCGGACTCACAGTCGTGATTTCCTGGTACGATATAGGTCGGCGCTCTGAGCCCGTCAAGCGCATCGCCTACCTCATCTATTGCTCTGACGTACTTTTCCAGGGTCAATTCGAAAGACCCGCCGCCGCATAGCAGATCACCACCGTGAACCACGAAATCTGGAGAGGCCGCGTTAATAGCCGGTACCATAGCATCCAGAATTTCCTGACTCTTCGTCAACATTTTGGGCGCCGCGAAATCTCTTGGCGCATCGGGGTAGTGGTGGCTGTCGGTGACAAATACGAAGCGAGCGGACATATATCTTCCCGTTTAAACGCCCGTGATCTGGAAACTGATATCGGATGAGCCAAGGTCTGAAATCAAGCGGTCGAAGAGTGGCCCTGAGATGACCTGTTCGGGTGTGATAAATGGCGTACCGGGATGCTTCAGATCGCCTCTGGCAATCATCCTCGCCACTATGGCGGCGGTGAAAGCAGTCGTTCGCGCCATGGACGTAAATCCAAGCGTTTCGTCGAAATGATCTACCATATCCGCCCTTGTATGTACCGTCTCGCCATCACGAACGCCGGAGACTTCCACACGAAAGGTCGTTATGTCACGATCCTCGGGTTGCATTTTCACGTACTCATAATTCACGGCATCGAGCACATGCTTCGGGATCACGGTCACGCCGTCCACCTCAATCGGCTCCATGCTCAACATCCCCATTTCCTTCAGAGCCGTTACCTTTTCGGCGTAACCGGGCCACCGTACAGTCTTCTGCGTGCCCTGACTGATATCCTTGAGCGCATCGAGTTCCAGCAACCACGGCATGAAACCTTCGTGCCATGCCTGGCACTCACCCACGCCTTCGAAGGTTACGGATTCTACACCGGAATAGCGGGGAACGGTGGTCAGAATTCCGTCCGAGACGACATGGGAATCTGTATCGCGCAAAGGAAGGTGTCGACCGCCGAATACGATTTTGTAGGATAGAGGCGGAGCGGGGTGCTTCGGAATGCCGCCGCACTTGATATGCAGCTCATCCGCGTGGTCCATGGTTTCGGCCAGATATCGGGCCACAATCTCCGTAAGGCCCGGCTCAAGCCCGCAACCCAATACTATAAAACCTTCCGAATCCACGCTCTCTTCCTTCATCTGTGCGAGCGTATCATCTGGAATACGCGTCAGATCCACCAGAGGAGTGCCAGCTTCGAGCGCCTCCGGTACCGCCAACAAACTGGCAGCACGGGGGAGGGCCGCGACAATAGCATCGTGATCGGACATGACACTGACTGCGGCGGCACGGTCATTCAAATCTAGCGCCCTATACGAAACCTTATTTGCGCCAGGTTTTCCGGACAGTCGTTCTCTGCAGCTATCCAGTTGCTCGCCGCTCAAATCACATACCGTCACTCCGAGCACATCCGGATCGATCATGGCGTTATATGCGGCGGCAGGGCCCATTAGGCCCCCTCCAAGAATAAGTATTCTCATCTTTCCTCCGTAATTGTGGTACTACTGCAATGGATCTATGCTGGGGTGACGCCCTTTTTGAGAATCACATTACCGTATTTCGCGGTTTCGCCGGTCATCACAACGGCAAATGCAGCTCGTGCCTGGTCATAAAAGGCGAATCGTTCTACCTTGGCGATCGGTGGCGTCTCTGGCCAGTGCCGGTCCAAAACGTCCCTGTAGGCAGATTCAACGGCGGGGTCCAGCGTATCGCCAGGCGTGGCATCCATCATATACACGGGGCTATCCGCATAGGCATCGAGGGCAAACAAGGGCAGCACCGCATCGAGCAGATCAGGCACTCCCAATCCATCCGCGCGAATCACATTCTGGTTAACCGATTCGCCCGGGAAATGCGCATCAGCGAGCACGATTTCGTCACCATGCCCCATTCTGTACAGGATCGAGAGTAATTCCGGACTCATCAAAGGCGATATTCCGATAAGCATTCGGCCTCCAGAGGCAGCGTAATGATCAAGATTGAATCCTCCCCGCAGCAAGCTGAGGGGAATCTTCTACAATGAGGAACCTCGTCTTTGACGAGTAATATCTGAAAGCCCGCTCGCAAACCCCCTTGCGGGCTAACGGGAATGCGCATTGCTTTCTGTTCAATCCCGACTATTGGGTTTGGAATAGGGTCGTCGGCAACGTTCCCGGACCACTCAATCAAGTCGCAGAACGTGCTTTTTCTTACGATTTAGAGTCATGCGTCCAGGTGCCGATCCATAGGGTATTCTGG
>JABIQT010001100.1 GCA_018667995.1 Candidatus Latescibacterota bacterium | reverse complement strand
CTTTGAATGCCATATGCTCAAATATATGGGCCAGACCGGTAATCCCCTTGACCTCGTCCGCTGAACCCACATCGGCGTAGGTCATTACTGAAACGACCGGCGCCTCATGCCGCTCTACGACTATGAACGTCAAACCATTGCTGATGGTAAACTCGGTCACACTCTTTTCAAACTCCGCGAGATCCTGGGACCATGCGAGAGGCGATGATGCGAAGATCAGCAGTGAGATTGAAAAAAGGATTCCTACTATACTTCTTATCATCTACGGCTCCTTAGATCCGGGACCAGCGTACATAATGCCGCGGCGATCGCTGTGTCGTGTGTAGTGCAGCGACGTGTCTACCTTAGGCTGGAAGACCGTCTTTCCTACTACTGTAAAATCAGCTCCGGATGCACCGCCCCGGATCATGCAGTTATTGCACGGAAAGTCGATCATCAGCATCTATGCCGGGCGTGACCCCATCCATGGAACGACTTGGTTCACTCTGTGTTTGGGACCCAGTATTGTGGGGATATAGCAGCTTCATGTCAACCCAAATCATACACCATTTTGCTCATGTCTCAATGCATAAATGGGATTTGAGTCGGCAATTCGATAGACTCGGAAGCAAGCGGTGAAGATAGAACCACTGGGAGATAGCATCCATGGCGAGATGAATTTGCCGTGCTCCACTTCGGTACATCAGGATAGTGGCTGAAGATAAGCAGTACTGGGAAGTGTGGCTCTCGGTCGTATGACAACATGACCACAGAACAGGAGGGGGCTTCTGGGATTGGGGTGTGGTACACCAATACATTATGATGTGGCTCAGGCAAGGACTCCCAGAGATGCGATCTGAGATTGTACTTCCATTGTGCGTTACTGGCAGATAGATTCGAGAGCTGAATCCATCATTAATATCCGAATTTGAAATCATAGACAGGAGATCCGGATGCCAGGAGAAACCGGAACAGTGGCTCCGAAACATACTATCTGGGGCCATCCTATAGGGCTCTCGACGCTGTTCTTTACGGAATTGTGGGAGCGGTTTTCCTATTATGGAATGCGTGCCATTCTCATTCTTTTCCTGACCGATACCGAACATGGCGGATTCGCCATGAGTTCTGAGACCGCGGGTGTGATCTACGGGCTATATACTGCCTCTGTCTACCTGGTGGCGTTACCGGGTGGTTGGATTGCTGATCGTTTGATTGGACAGCGCAGTGCGATCTTCGTGGGCGGGCTTATTATTGCCGCAGGACATTTCAGTCTCGCTATCTCTGGAACCACGCCATTCTACCTGGGCTTGATCCTGATCGTAATCGGAACAGGACTACTGAAACCCAACGTCAGCGCTATCGTCGGTGGACTGTATCCCGAAGGCGGCGCACGACGAGACGCCGGTTTCTCTATCTTCTATATGGGCATTAACCTGGGTGCCTTCATCGGCCCATTGGTTTGCGGATATCTCGGACAGGAGGTGAATTGGCATCTTGGATTCGGCGCCGCAGGCGTAGGTATGTTGCTTGGACTCGTGGCCTATGGATACGGACAGCGTTATCTGGGGGAGTTGGGCAAAGCTCCGCAGGACGATGCAGACATTGTTGCCGGAAACTGGAAGTATCTCCTCAGTGGTCTGGCTATTCTTATTGTCCTGGCAGTCTCGCTGGCTGGCCTACGTGGTATCTACCCATTCACACTCGAAGATTTCGGTATCGGCCTCGGATATTCTGTAATCGCCATATCAATCCTGTATTTCGCCTATGTCCTATTGCTCGGAGGTTTAGATACTGGCGAGCAGAAAAGGGTCCTCGTCATTTTCTTCCTCTTCATTGGCGCCGCCCTATTCTGGTCCGGATTCGAACAAGCGGGGTCCGCCCTGAACCTCTTTGCCGAGCGCTTGACGAATACGACGATCCTATCCTATGAAGTCCCTGCCAGCTGGCTGCAGTCGGTAAACCCCCTTTTCATTATAATCTTTGCACCCCTCTTCAGCTGGCTCTGGGTCGCTCTGATGCATCGGGAACCATCCATCCCTGTCAAGTTTGCCTATGGTCTAATTCTGCTTGGTGTTGGTTTTCTCGTTATAGCGTGGGGCGCTACGCACGTTTCCGACGGAGGTCCAGGGGTTAGTCCGGCGTGGTTGATCGTCACATATTTCTTTCATACAGTCGGAGAACTGTGCTTAAGTCCTGTGGGACTCAGCAGTATTACAAAACTCGCACCGGGCAAATATGTCGGCCAGATGATGGGCATATGGTTCATGGGCGCCGCCCTGGGCAATCTGTTCGCAGGGCTCATCGGTGGAAAATTCGAGACGCTGCCCCTGCCGGATCTGTTTCTATCGGTTGCGACGGTCGTGATCATCTCTGGCGTGCTGTTCGCGATCTTTAGCAAGCCTATCAAGAAGCTCATCGGTGGAAGGGTATAGCGAATCATGAGCCGAAATGGTTATGCCAGAGCCATGGGACGAAGGTGTTCTGATTGCCCACATACAGTAATAGGATCTGGTTCTGCCAATCATTAACCAATCCGGCATTGCAGGTCATTAAAAGGGTAGATCTGTGCGGGACTCGGGCTGACCCGGTTATTTGTGCCCATGACGCGGCCCGGGATGTTGTCAATCTCATGGAGACTACAGCCGATAGCACCCGGGTTTTCTCACTCGTACCGCAGTGCCTCAATGGGATCGATCCGCAGCGCCCGCCTGGCGGGAAGATAACTGGCAAAAAGAGCGACCGCAGCCAATAGTCCGGCCACAGCGACGAATGTCATCGGGTCGGTGGCTGTAATCCCAAAGAGGTAGGAGGACAACAGTCTGGTGGCCAGGTAG
>JABIQT010000558.1 GCA_018667995.1 Candidatus Latescibacterota bacterium | reverse complement strand
TGCGGCATGCTTCATGGAGTCCCTGGCCACATTGGCGATTCCGGCCTGCGGATATGGTCTGCGTTACGAGTATGGGATGTTTCAGCAGAATCTGGAAGACGGATTCCAGGTCGAGCGTCCCGATACCTGGCTCGTGGGAGGAAATCCATGGGAAGTGATGCGGCCGGAACTGCAGTATACGATTCGATATTACGGAAGTGTGCAATACCACCACTCCGATGACAGCAACCATGTGGCCGAATGGACTGATACCCATGACGTGATCGCTGTAGCCTACGATACTCCGGTACCCGGTTACCGGAATGACACGGTGAACACGCTCAGATTATGGTCCTCTACTGCGGTCGATGACTTTGATCTGGGCCGGTTCAATGAGGGAGAGTACCTGGCCGCCTCGGAACAGAAGTTACAGGCGGAATCCATAACCCGGGTCCTGTATCCCAACGACAATATCATGGCTGGACGGGAGCTCCGTCTCAAGCAGGAGTATTTATTCGTCTCTGCCACCCTTCAGGATATAATACGTTCTTATCGGCAAGACCACGACACGTTTGATGCGTTCCCGGAAGCACATGTCATTCAGTTGAATGACACACATCCTGCTCTGGCTATTCCCGAGTTAATGCACATTCTGGTGGACAAGGAAGGGATCGAATGGGACAAGGCGTGGGACTTGACGGCTCGGACTTTTGCATTTACAAACCATACGGTTCTACCGGAGGCGTTGGAGCAATGGCCGGTCGGTCTGCTTGAACACGTCCTGCCACGTCATCTCCAGATTATCTACGAGATCAACCGACACTTCCTGCGGGAGCTCGGCTACAGATATCTGGGTGATCTTCCCAGGCAAAGCCGAATGTCGATAATCTCGGAAGATGGTGATAAGATGGTTCGGATGGCACATCTGGCTATTGTTGGTAGTTCTGCCGTCAATGGCGTGGCGGAGCTTCATTCCCAGATTCTTCGAGAGCATGTTTTTAAGGATTTCTACAGATTTTGGCCCACGAAATTCCATAATGTGACGAACGGTGTCACGCCCCGAAGATGGTTGCGGGCCTGCAATCCGGATCTCGCCGTACTGATATCAGATTGCATTGGTGACGGATGGATCCGGGATCTTTCCCTACTGCGTGGGCTCGAGGCATTTGTCGAGGACGGAGAGTTTCAGTCGCGATGGCGTAGGGTAAAGACCGACAACAAGCGTCGATTTGGCGCCTGGGTGGATGAGATTCTCGGCGTTCAGCTGGACACGGATGCGATGTTTGATTGTCAGATCAAACGCATCCACGAGTACAAACGGCAGCTGCTCAACGTTTTGCATGTGATTACCCTGTACAACCGTATCAAGGCATCCAGTGCGGAATTGTCGGTCCCACGCATTGTACTCTTCGCAGGTAAGGCTGCCCCCGGATATGACAAGGCCAAACTGATCATAAAGCTAATAACCTCCGTAGCAGAGACGGTGAATGGTGATCCGGATGTTGGCAACCGCCTTAAGGTGCTATTTCTTCCAGACTACAACGTCTCGCTCGCGGAAAAATTGATGCCTGCGGCGGACCTTTCGGAACAGATATCCACAGCCGGAAAAGAGGCCTCGGGGACCGGGAACATGAAATTTGCACTCAACGGCGCCCTGACTATAGGAACGCGTGACGGTGCGAACATTGAGATCGCCGAAGAAGTGGGACAGGAAAACATCTATATGTTTGGCCTTTCCGCCGATGAGGTCCAGAAAGCACATCAGGAGGGCTATGAGCCCCGACAATATTTTGAAGAGAACGCGGAGTTACGCCAAGCAATTGAAATGATTGATCGGGATGATTTCTCAAGTGGGAAACCTGATCTTTTCAAACCACTTACCCATGAGCTGCTCTATGAAGGGGACCAGTATATGCTTCTGGCAGATTACGCAGCCTACGTTGCAGCTCAGGATGATGTGGCGAAACTCTATGGGGCTCCCAATGCGTGGACGAAGAAGTCCATTCTGAACTGTGCCGGCTCTGGGAAATTCTCGAGCGACCGCGCCATCCGTGATTATGCGAAAGACATCTGGAAAATTGCCCCCTCCGCCATTTAGAGGCCACCCCCAGCCATCCTTGACACAATGTCACACTTGGAGTTTTGAGAAATGGCGCCACTCCAGTTAAATAATGGCGTGCTGGATCTACCCGTTTTCCTGCCCGATGCGACCAATGGTGTCGTACGCGGAGTGGATGCGGATGACTTGCAGCGCGCCGGCGTCACCGGACTGGTGATGAACGTGTTTCATCTCATGCAAAACCCTGGGTCGACCACCGTCAATGCCCTGGGTGGATTGCACGGTATGTCCGGTTGGCAAGGGCCTATCATCACCGATTCAGGCGGGTTTCAGATCTACTCTCTCATCCGTCAACGACCGGGGAATGGAAATGTTACAGAAAAGGGAATGACAGTCAAGACGGAGGGGGCTCGGCGTAAGTACCATCTCACGCCGGAGAAGAGCATTCAACTACAGTTAGCGTACGGTGCCGATGTAGTAATGTGTCTGGATGAATGTACCCATGTGGATGCCATCACGGAGGATCAGGTACTTGCTGTTGATCGGACAGTCCGTTGGGCGAGGAGATGCAAAACCGCGTTTGAGTCCGTCATTGCGCAGA
>JABIQT010000448.1 GCA_018667995.1 Candidatus Latescibacterota bacterium | reverse complement strand
TCGATACTGTTGTCGAAAGGTTGGACGAGACACTCCGTTCATTAAAACAGTAGCCTCAACCTCGAGGATTACAGTTGCGCTCATCAGTATCGTAGAGGATACTGTGGGTGTCTGTAGTCCTTTTTTTGTGTCCAATCGCATATATCATGTAAACTCCTGGAGTACCTATGGCGCAGGATGATATTGAGCTTTTGAGGGGGATGATTACACGCTACAGCCCTGCTACGCAGGAGTCTGAAATATCAGCGTTTCTTGTTTCAGAGATGGCAAAACGCGGATTCAGATCTCACAGGGACGAAGTGGGCAACGCAGTAGGCGAGATAGGAGAAGGGGAGCGGCATATTGCCCTTATCGGACACATCGACACCGCGCCCGGCATTGTACCGGTGCGAGAAGTAAATGGTATGCTCTATGGTAGGGGATCTGTGGATGCCAAAGGCTCATTTGCGACGTTCGTATGTGCGGCCGCTCGTTTGGGGGCTTTGAAGGGCACACGGGTTACTCTAGTGGGGGCGGTAGAGGAAGAGTGCCAGACCTCACGAGGAGCCTGGCATCTCGTGGATCGTATGAAGCCGGATCTTGTGGTCATCGGCGAGCCGAGTGGCTGGGACAGCATTACAATTGGTTACAAAGGTATAGTGGGCTTCCGCTACCGGCGGATTCAAGCCAATGCCCATTTCGCAGGTGACAACATCAGGGCGGGTGAGGCGGCCATTAGTCTATACAACGCGCTCGCGGCATATACGTCCGACAGAAGGGGAAAGAGTGAGTTTGATTCTCCGCGGCTCGAGCTACGGAGATTTCATGCAGATGATGACGGCCTCGACGACATAGCGGAGACGTACCTGGCTGTAAGAGTTCCGCCCGATTTTGACATTGATGCTCTGGTGGCATTCGCGCTCAAGGAAGCCGGAGACGCAGAATTCGATTGTGACCAACGTCTAGAAGGCGTAGTCTCCTCCAAGAACACACCACTCATTCGATCGTTCCTCAAATCCATCAGGGCTGCGGGAGGAAAGCCCACCTTTAAGAAGAAGACTGGTACTTCGGACATGTGCGTGGTGGGCCCGGCCTGGAATTGCCCTATAGTAGCATACGGTCCGGGTGATTCCCATCTTGACCATACGCCTAACGAACACCTGTTTCTCAACGAGTACGAAAGGTCCATAGATGTTCTGACAGCTGTTCTGATGGACCTCACTGAATAGCTTCATTATGTGATACGGGGTGCTCGGACCATGTGAAATAGCAGCAGATTCTGAACGAAAAATGGACGCTATAGGGCATGGTCCAATCTGAAATAGTGCTTGACACAGACCGTCAAGTTTGGTAGCTTACTAAACATTTGTATACAGTCCATGCTGTTACATCACATGACGGACAGGCACAAGAAGTAGGCGCATTGATTCACATGTTTAGGGCCTGTCTGATAGTAATCAGTAATATGTGGAGGTCGTTACAATGTCTTTATCCTGGCTTTCGATGCGTTGGGGCAGAACGGTAATATCGATAAGTGTGGGATTGTTGATCTGTTTCGTCTCGTTGGGTTTTTCCTCGCGTCTCAATGCACTCTACAGTACAACGATGGCTCGCATGCAGAATCTGGAATCGGGTATCGAGGTGTTAGAGAAGCGCGTCGTTGAGATGAGTGCGAAAATGAATGTAGACAGTGTTCGACAATATAATATCGACAAGATTGTTGCTATATTTGCACATAACGATGATTTGTCTGCGCGGGAGAAATATCAGATAGCGGATGAGATCTATTAAGCGAGTCGTAAGTATGAAGATCTGAGTATTGAGTTGATATGTGCGACGATTACCAAGGAGAGTGGTCCCGCGTGGAAGGTGAATCGGGTATCCTCCGCCGGTGCCATGGGGCTGATGCAGATAATGCCGGTCACGGGTATGTTTATGGCTAATTATGAAGACATTACTTGGACAAATTCGCGAGACATCCTACTCAATCCAATTCATAACATCAGGATTGGAACGCGCTATTTAGCAGCATTGGTTGACATGTACGGCGTCGAAGGAGGATTGGCTGCGTATAACGGCGGGGAAACCAGGGCCAGACTTTGGCTGGCCGAGGGAAAGAAAGACGGGATACTCTACTCCGAAACCCAAAATTATGTCCCGGCGGTAATGGCACTATTGCAAGAGTATAAGCAGGACTGATTTACCGCGCCAGCATAGCCTATACTTAAGGAGATGGGGTATATACCTCATCTCCTTTTTTAGTGGGTCATAGCGTATATGGCGTAATTGACGCCGAGTTTGTAGGCACTCTCCGCATATTCACGCGGGTAGTAGTAACTCGTAGTGCCGGCCCACTCCCAACCGTCGCCGATGTCCGTGTTCCAGTTAATCAACACCATAAGTCGTCCCTGGTCGTCGAAAATACCACGGCACCTAGGATACACGCCATCACGTTCGAATGTCCGGCCTCGTCTTAGTGATCCCGTACTCGGTATTTGAGGATACTCATTAAAATCGTAGTAGCAATGAAAAACAGGATGATCCATCGGGACATCCTCAATAGTCAAATCCGGAAACACTTTCCTGATCTGCGATTGCCAAACTTCCCATTCACGGCTTCCATGGAAATCATCTACCATTAGGAAACCTCCTCGCAGGAGATATTCTTTCAGGATATCTGCCTCCGTTTGAGACCATTCAAGATATCCGACTTCAAGTATGTAAAGGAATGGTATTTCGAAGAGTGCGGGGTCTGTGATCTCTACGGCTTGCGGTTCGTTGATTCGGAGATTCGTTTGTTGTCGTAGCATCCGAATGATATTTTCATCGGATGATGGGAAGTCAACCGCCCACCGAGTTCCTCCCCGCCAATTCCAGAAGTCGGTGCTACCACTGTAGACCACTCTTCCGAAGGTGAAATCGTTGTATCGGCCGGGACCAAGGTTGGCGAAGCCCACGGCAACGGAGCCCAGGAGTGCGAGGACAATGGAGGCGAGTGCCGTGAGTTTGTAGGCACGTCTCATAGAGAGAATGCTTTAGTGAGTCATTGAGTAAATAGCGAAGTTAATTCCAAGCCTGTATGCATTTTCTGAATAATGACGCGGATAGAATTGATCTGCGGCATGCTCCCAGCCGTCTCCGAGATCGGTATTCCAGTTTATCAGAACCATAAGCCTGCCCTCATCGTCGAAGATGCCCCGACAATGATGTCCAAAATCGGCCCCGTCCGCTTCGTACTTGCCATCACCGCCCCATCCTCCCCGTCCGCCCATAGCAGCAGTTCCAGGCACGAGGGGATACTCGCTAAAATCGTAATAACAGTGAAAAACCGGGTGATCCATGGGTATTTCTTCTATGGTTCGATCAGGGAAGACCTTATTCATCTCCGATTCGAATACGGACCATTGGTATGATCCGTGGAAATCATCCACTAGCATGAACCCGCCACGTAGCAGATACTCACGCAAGTTTTCAGATTCTTCATTCCCCATACTGAGACCACCGACCTCGAGAATATACAGGAAGGGAATCTCGAAAATCTCGGGATCGTTCAGGTCAATTCTCTGCGGCTCGTTTACCCGGAGATTGGTTTGAAGTCTCAGGGCTCGGATCATGTTCAGATCCGCCGACGGAAAATCCATGGCCCAACTCCGGCCGCGACGCCCCCAACCCCAGCCACCT
>JABIQT010000913.1 GCA_018667995.1 Candidatus Latescibacterota bacterium | reverse complement strand
TGGTGGGAAAGCGGGGGACAGAGGCCCACTATCGATCTTCTTAAACGCCGCGCCACCTGCCTGGTCGCCAACTATCCCAATACGGGCACCCATACTATGGCTGCAGCAGTGGACATATCGGTATTCCGTCTGGATGACGGTACCGAGGTGTCGCGTGGCAAGTCCTATCTGGAAATGAGTGAGTATACACCCATGGATTCGCCTTTCGTAAGTGCTGAGGAGCGGGATAATCGTAAGTCCATCACGTCGGTGATGGAGCGTCACGGATTTCTACACTATCCAGGCGAGTTCTGGCACTACAACAAAGGAGATGCACTCTACCATCATATGTCCGGCACCGGGCGGCCGGCAGAATATGGAAGTGTACACTGGGATCCCGATACCAATTCGGTCACACCTTACGACGATGTATCCTCACCACTTACACCGCCTGACCTGATGTCCGAGCACCTTGAACGTGCCATTGAGCGGCTTGGCTTGAACGATGATAAAGTATAGTTGTTCCCTACGAGCTGGCTTTCGATCGCAGTAGTTGCTGAAATGTCGACAGTCCTTGAATGGTGCCAAAGCATCCTACGGTATCGGCCTCATGCGCGGGCCACGATTCAGGCTGGGGGCAGCAGGTCGACCGATCGATATATGGCTGCCTCCGAACGGTCCCCTTTCCTTATTCTCTGTATCTATAAACCCAGAATTTCGCCTCTCACATGCTGACACCAACACACTCATGAAACCTGTTCAAGCCCTTCAGCAGCTGAAACTGCCTTCAGGCCGATCTGTCTTGGAGCTGAACTCTGGAGAGATGGCTGCCTTCCGTAAACTTATCGGGTGGGAGCCCGGTGGCCCGGTCGTCGGCTCACCCACCGTTGCAGAGACTGAGGCGAGGGCGCAGCGAGAATCCTGGAAATCGGCACGCGCGGGAAGGCGTACAGGAGGGTGTTGTTTCGGGCCCGATTCTGATCAGATGGCCTGCTTCAAAGGCAATATCAATTCTGACGAGGAAACCACAGAGTGGTGGGATACCTTCAGGCAAATTGCCGAAGACGTAGCTGCTCTGCCATTGGAGACGTTCAAATCGTTGATACCCGATCAGGGACCATGGGTATTTGCCGGCTCGTTCTGTCCGTCCTGCGTGGGGGACAAAAGCCCGACAACTCAGCATGCCGCATTCTGGCAATGGAGCGTTTTCGAACCGGATCAGATCACATGTCCCCATTGCCACACCACCTATCCTCATTCAGATTACCCTGAGAAGGGCCATCTGGATCTGCCCCGACTGGGTCTGAGTTACGCTTTCTACCTGTCCGAAGCGGAATTGCAGAGCGAGGACTGGCGTGATGGTGAGTTCGCCAGCAATTTTGCCGGAATACCTACCCATGTCTCATTTACCGGGGAAATTCGCACCTGTAAGCTGGCATGGGTACTCGGTCAGGTGGAGCCGCTGGGCCTGGCATACGCCATCACCGGGGATAAACGATACGCACGGATCGTCCGGACCATTCTGATGAGGCTGGCTCATGTGTATCCAGACTATCCGGTATACTCCTATGGACAAGAGTACATCGATGCAGATCCGGCCTATGCGGCACAGCATATCGAGGCGCTACCTACGATGTTCCGACGTGCTGCCAGCTTGGGTACCTATACCGGCTCCTACGGCGGGCGGCTGAAGAATCGAGGCATGGATCGCACGACACGGGAAATGTCCTACTACATCAATGGTGAATGGGGCTCGAGCCGATTAGGACGTGAAAAGGCTTCCAACGGTCAGCTCTTTATGACGCTGTTCAAAGGGTATGATCTGGTTCGAGATGCCATCGTAGTTGAAGACCAGGCATTTATCGAACAGAATTTCCTGCTCGAACTGTACCTCGATACCCGGGATTTTTCACAGTACGTAAATAACAAATCGGGGCCGGGCGCCGCCTCACGCGTAGCGGTAGGATTGTTCTATGACGATGAGGAAGCGTTGAAACAGGGGCTGGATCAGTTTCACGAGATTCTGGATGGCCAGTTCTACCCGGACGGCTCGTGGAAGGAAACACCAATCTACGGCGCCAAGGCTATTTTTGAGGGCATGGCTGAGATTCCTGAGATGATGAGACGACGGCTCGATATGTATGAGGATCCGCTTTACCGTGCCGCCTTCGAGACCTATGCGAGTACATTGACTCCGCTCGGGACTCAGCCGTCCATCGGTGACAGCCCCGCTGAATACAGATTACAGGCGCTCATGGTCGACCTCGCCCGGATTCGCATGGGACTGGAACTTTCGATCGCATCGGTGTCGACGAAGGGATTCAATCTGGGTCTGCCTTCCGACATCGGAAATAGCAGCGGATACGTGTCTTCACTCGATGACCTGGTCACTGGTGAAGCACGTTATCCCATGAATGGTCCCGTAGGCTTCAGTGTGGTTGGGCACATCCCTCGTAAAACAAGTTGGCCATCCCTGATCAGCATGTTCAATGAACCCCGTCCTGTTGCTGCACCGTCTGCTTGTTCGGCGATTCACCGCCATTATGAAGGAAACAATCTGATCAGTACCGGTTTCGGACAGGGCCCGAATGCTGTTCAGCTCTACTGCTATGGTGGTAATGGCAAACATGGTCACCTTCACCATGCACCGCTCTCCCTTCTGCTCTTTGCAGGGGGAAGGGAGGTGCTTCCCGACCTGGGGTATATCGCCGATCATCCTGCGAATGCCTGGGTCAAGTCCACAGCGTCCCACAATACCGTCGTCGTCGACGAAAAGTCTGCACGGCCCGCCAACTCGACGAGTATTGCTGGCTTTGAAAGTGGAGAGGGATATAGATTCTTCGATGTGCACTCCGAAGTGCCGTCCGGGGACGAGTCCGAGGTAGGGGTTATATGCTACCGACGAGCCTTGGTCATGTTGCCGAAGCCCGATGGCATGCCGGTTATGATCGATATATTTGACGTGGCCGGTGGCCAGTGCCACGACTATATCGTTCGTGCCAATGACCCTCACGGCGACTTCAAAATAACGGACCGGGTGCTGAGGAAACGGGAATCATTGTATCAGGACCAGGGGAATCCCGGACCGACATCCTTTCAGACAGCGGGAAGCACCAGTACGCCCTTCGTCGCACGCTGGGGTAGTACAGACCGCATGTGGGCTCATGTGCTCACGCCAGCCGACGAGATTATGAGCTTCAAATCCCCTGCCTGGCGCAACCGTGATGAGGTCTTTGGTTGTCCAGATGCGACATGGGATTCGCTTGTATTGCGAAAGCTCGGAAACCGCAGTAGGTTTATCGTGGTGTACGATGTAGGAGGAAGTGGCCCCTCGATAGAACGTATTGAGACAGTCGCTGTCGTTCCAGAAGTCGTTCTAAGGCTATACGCCGGAACTCAGTGCATTGAGGTCACGGTGGAGGATGGCCGTTGTAAGGTCCGATGACTAAAGGAAGTGTGGCTACGCGGGTAGAATGCGCCTGTTGTGATCGCCAAAGTCAGGAGCTATGGTCGGCAGGGGGCTACCTTCCCGTTAGCTATTTTAGAGCATCCCATTGTGGCATGGTCCCCTTACTAAAGCGGGAGGCATAGCCCTGCAAAATCAAACGGTACGCCATGGGCTGGGATTCTGAGATGGTCGGGTACGCATACCTGCTGCCGGGCGACAAGCACTACACCATGTACTCC
The DNA here is from genome assembly GCA_018667995.1 of Candidatus Latescibacterota bacterium. Classification (GTDB taxonomy): domain Bacteria; phylum JAAXHH01; class JAAXHH01; order JAAXHH01; family JABIQT01; genus JABIQT01. The sequence goes on along the minus strand of JABIQT010000913.1, from coordinate 4,425 downwards.
AACGGGAACGGATACGGTGCTTCGGATACGGGCGTCGCCGTAGTAGAGATCTGACCTCATGAACGCCTTACTACGTTAGGAATAACATCGATGGATCCATATTTGCCCAAGGGCACGCTCGTCAAACACGGTACCAGTTCCGCTTATCTCCTCAGTATACTGGAGATTGGACTCGTGCCGACACCTGTCCGCTCGAAGCGTAACAAACAGAATGAACCGGCACACGAGTCAGAACGGAGCATATTTGTCGGAACATTAGCCGGGTATGCAAGAGCTATCTATGCCTTCAGCAATACGATGCATGCGACGATTAATCGAAAAGAACCGCCGCACATACCGGTGGTTCTGAACATCACCCTCGGTAGAGACTGTCCGCTCCTTGCGGATGAGGATTTCATCGAATTACCAGATGGCCAGACGAAGAATGGCAATGCCCGCCCGGATGGATATCTCAGGGAACAGGCGCAGGCAGTCTGGTCAAAATATGAGTCGGGATCCATAGTCCTTGATGGTGGGATGCCTGCCTCCTGGATCAACAGTTTCGAGTTCCCAGCCATGTTTGATCCGACGGAGGAGGCCAGTAAGGCCCAGCTTCAAAAGCTCTCCTCTGACGTCCACTTGCTCTCATTGGCGTACGGGCAGAACAGGTTGAAGTTACCCATTTCGAAATGGCACGCGGACATCAAGCAATACAAGAAGAACGATATGGACATATCCAGGCTTACGGGCAAATTCCGATTTAAGGAAAGCGACGTGGAGCGGTTGTTTGATATGCCAGCAATGCAGGACCCGAACAAGCTCTTCGAATACACCAAAATGGTATGGACTCTATTTTCTCAACAGCTGGTTGAGGCCGGTCTCGTCCGGACGTAGCATCGAGATACGGATTCCGTCTTCTGCATGTTGGATGCTCGGTCTGTTCCTGCAATTCCACGCCCATGAAATCGAAGGACACCGGTTCTATCTCCAAATCGCCCGGATAAGCCGTGGGAATCTGTCGCCTGTGGTGCCGCTAATGTCCGTAATTTCGGGCACGGAAACAAACCCAACCGACGTATGGATTCTCCATTGCAGGTATCTAAAGCGAAAACCGCGATAAGACCATTAGGACATTTAACAGGCTGGACTCTCAGGTGGACGATGGTGCCGTTAGCAGACCGACTACCAAGGAGGCATAGTTCATGAAAACATCTGTTTTTTTGATCAGTGTGCTTACGCTGGTTGGTTCTCCGTTTATTTGCCAATCCCGTCAAGAGTTTACTCCCAAGCAGGTCCTTGGGCAGGTGGGCGGACCATATGCGGACCTTGATCGGCACGCGGTGGAGGCACCTGAACTGGTAACCTCATCTCTGGAGCGGCTGACCGCCTACCTCATTCGGCCTGCCCGGACGGATGATGAGCGTATACGTGCCATCTATCGATGGGTAACGCACAATATCGCCTACGACGCCGGCCGGCTTGCTGGCGGGGTGATATTCAATGTCCGGGCACCCGAAGTGCTGAAGCACCGGCAAGCGCTCTGTGGGGGCTACGCTTCCCTGATCGAGGCTATGGCGTCCGCGGCGGGCATAGAGACAGAAGTAGTTATCGGTCATTCAAGAGGCTACGATTATGCTGGGCAATTTCCGGAAGGTCAGGAAATACTCCATGCCTGGAATGCGGTCAAAATTAATGGCCAGTGGATGTTGCTAGACGCCACATGGGGAAGCGGTTATCTGGATGAGAGCGGTGTGTTCGTGCGGGCGTTTCGTGAGCACTACTTTCTGACACCACCGGAACAATTTCTATATGACCACTGGCCCAGGGAGAGCACTTGGCAGATAGTGGATTTTCCCATCTCACGGAAGGAATACAACCGTCGTGTGAGGCTCGCTCCCGCGTTCTTCGATTACGGGCTTCAGGTTGGGAGCCATGCCCGATCTATTGTACAGGTGGACAAGATCACTGAGATCACCATTTTCAGTCCGGGTGGAGTGGATCTGGCTTCTCAACTCCTAAAGAATGGGCAGCCAAAGGATGAGACATTCACCTTCGATCAGAGAGATGATCAGTATTATAAGATACATATTAAACTGAACCGGGCAGGTGAGCATACGCTGCGCGTTTTTGCCAGGTACATACAAGACGATGTGGAACAGTTTGATTGGGTGGCGGAATATACGATCGTCTCAAAGTCCTCCACCTTTGGCGCTACGGGCTTCCCCCAGCGCTCGATTTCGTTCATGGAGCGGCAGGTATATCTTGAAACGCCCATGTCTGGTTATCTGAACTCCGGTGAGAATTACCCATTCAAGGTTCGTGCTCCCGCGGCGGCGGATGTGGCTATAGTGATCGGGGAATCATGGACACATCTCACAAAGAATGGGGACTGGTATACGGGAGATGTGACGGCGGAAAAGGGCGAGATAGCGCTGTGCGCCAGGTATGAAGACAAAGAAGAGTATGCAGTCATGTTGGTCTATCAGGGTTTGTAGTGGTTGTACATATGGTAATTACAATGTATTTGTGTCCCGGTTTCTGGCGAAACGCTGATCGATTCTTTAGAAATCCGATTAGGTAGGTACTAGCATGTCTGGCAAAGCAATTTCCACATCTGAAGCCCAATCTATCTCACGGAGCGTTCGATGAAACGCCCCTCCGACTGGTACTATCAGAACACCCTCGCCCGTGAACTCTCCCAGCTCACGGAGCGAGAGTACCGGAAATTTGCGGACTCGGAGCTATTTAGCGTCACTCCCGTCATTTTGCCAACCGTGGAAAACATCGTCGGGGAGAATGACTACTTTATGTGGCCCATCGCTGCCATGATTGAGGGCACTATCGTAGTGCTTTACCAGCGGACGCCCTGCCACTGGGGACCGGATCTGGAGAAGTCCGATGGGCAGGGCGGCATACGCATGGTCGTGACTTCTTCCGATGGCGGCCTGACGTGGACGGAGCCCGTAGACGTGCTTGAATCGGGCCAATGGCCGTCGAGCCCATTCGCAGGGTTCGGAGGAGGTCTTGGTGTCCATGAAGGAGTGGTCTATCTGGCCCTGAAGCAGGGCGTGTATCAATCGAAGGACAAAGGGCTCTCCTGGGCCCTGGTCTCAGCAGATCCGGTATTTGACCAGGTATGTGATGTACTCTGGGCGCCGGGTATGCGAATCACGTTCGACCAGATCCATGGACTCACGATCTGGACCACCTCGGGCTTCGCCGAGGAGGCAGCCGTCCGGAAAGAGCGAGGGGCATACGGAACCCACATGGTCGCGGTATATTCCCCGGACTTTGGAGTAACCTGGAAGAGTGAGTCGCAGGCTCTGCCGGAAGGCTTGCGGCTGAGCGAGGTTACACCCGTCGACGCTGGTGGTACACTTGCCTTCTTCTTAAGAAACGGATTGAACGATACCCGTTTCGGCCAGGGCTACTCTGGCAGCAAATGGTTCCCCTTCCATTTCGATCTCAGTAACGTCGGTCCGGTCGCTTTGGTGGATACTCCGGATATAAACTACAATCCGGTAACCGGACGATTCGAGGTGGCGGCGCCCCATCGCCGGGGAGAAGGTCCTGGGCCCACCGAAAAGATGAAGGTGAACCTCTACTCAATTGATCCTGCTGATCTGGCCCAGGGATCGACAGAGTGGCGATACGACGGCACGCTTCTCTGTTATCGGGATCAATTCGGGATATCCGATGGGTTTAACATCGTCGGTAGCCTGATCGACGTCGATAGGGGTATGAAGCATTTTCATGTCTGGGGTGGAGACTGTACCGGTAAGGCAGGAATCTTCCAGTACTCAGTGTCACTCGATACCCCTGCGGTGAGCCAGTATCTGATGCGTTACTATGATAGGGACCGGGCACACTGCGAGAGCAATTAGCCCTTTCGACTCAGGCTAGGTATGTTTCGGCGCCGTAATACGTACGATAGCACCGATCTCTTGAGCCAATGAGATCCTCAGCGTTTTCACCGATCTGCCCACGCCCTGCATGCGCCATCCGTTCCGAGACGTCCGGCCGGCACTGAATCGACCACCATTAGTGGTTGCCAAAGTCTCACTTCGCAGTTACTCTTCTTCAATATCCCCCGATACAAAAAGAGTTTTCGTGTTACAGCCCCATCGGTAGTTCAGACTCGGTTAGGGCGACTGCTGGCCGGCTAGGTTCCATCGGCGTTCCTGGCGTGACCGGCGGCCTGTGGGGCCTCCTATATCAAAGGGACACACTTTGTTCCGATACGGTTTCAGGTATTTTCTTCTCTCATTGATGTTGTGTTCGCTGGGTATTTCTGCGTGTTTTCCAATGCCATATAGACCCCCGAAGTCGTACGTCATCGATAACTACGATTTGGTCCGAATTGACAGAGTACTCGTGATTCCTCCTACCGGAGGTCCCCCCGGGGAGGCCGATTCTCTGACCACGGCCATGCTCGAGATACTCAAG
>JABIQT010000692.1 GCA_018667995.1 Candidatus Latescibacterota bacterium | reverse complement strand
TGAAGGTGAATCAGGATATGGTCAACCTGATCCCTGAGCGTATGTCGCGCGCCTTCTGCGTAGTGGCGACCGACCGGGAAGGCCAGGTGCTTACAGTAGCCATGGCGGATCCGCACGATATAGTGGCCCTCGACACCTTGGGCACTCATACCGGCAATGATATCAAACCCATGCTGGGCGATCGCGAAGAGATCATGAAGGTCATCGAGGAGGTCTATGGTGACCAGATTGATGTGGACCAGTCTCTTCTGGACTTAGTGACCGTAGAAGCAGCAGAAGAGGAGACGATTGACGAAACCGACCTCTCCTTGGAAGTGGACGACGCTCCTGTCATTCGATTGGTTAACATGATCCTGCTGAAGGCGGCCCAGACAGGCGCCAGTGACATTCATCTGGAAGCGGGCGAAAAAACCGTATCCGTTAGACTTAGAATTGATGGCGTCCTGCAGGATATCTCCCCACCGCCAAAAAGCCTGTATCCCGCGGTGGTCTCTCGAATGAAGATCTTGGCCAGCATGGATATAGCTGAGCGACGGATACCACAGGATGGGCGCGCCAAGCTAAGATTAGAGAATAAAGAGATCGACCTACGTGTGAACTCCTTGCCCACGATACACGGCGAGAAGATCGTGCTTCGTCTTTTGGATAAAGGCAATCTGCTGGGCGACATCACCCAACTCGGGCTCAGCGAACTGAACACCCAGCTCTTCCTTGACGCTATTCAGAGACCTCACGGGATGGTCTATCTCACCGGGCCAACAGGTAGCGGAAAAACGACCACTCTCTATTCCGCTTTGGGCCATGTAAAATCGCGAGAGGTGAACATAGTCACAGTCGAGGAACCGGTCGAGTACGAAGTGGAAGGTATCAATCAGGTACCCGTGAATCCCGAGATTGGCATGACTTTCGCCGCGGCGCTCCGTGCCATACTGCGCCAGGATCCGGACATCATCATGCTTGGCGAAACCCGTGATCTGGAAACTGCTGAAATTGCCGTTCGAGCTGCACTCACGGGGCATCTCGTGTTCAGCACCTTACATACCAATGATGCGCCGTCGAGTGTGACTCGTCTCGTCGACATGGGCATTGCACCGATTATGGTCTGTAGTTCACTCAACCTGGTAGTGGCGCAGCGTCTCGTCCGACGGATATGTACAAACTGTAAAACAGAGGCGCCGCCTCCGGCCGAAGTCCTCGATCGGGCTGTAAACTTCGCCAAGATAGCGTTGCCTGAAAAGTTGTACAGGGGCGAAGGATGTGAGGTATGTGGAGGCTCCGGCTACAAAGGCAGACTGGCACTTCATGAAGTACTCTCCGTAAACAGTGCTATAAAGAAGATTGTAATGAAGGGTGGTACCGAGGAGGAAATTTGGGAGGCGGCCAAAGACATGGGCTGCGAGTCTCTAATGGGATGTGGACTATGGCGCGCTGGTGAAGGTGCGACCACATTGGACGAAGTGCTAAAAGTCGCTCTTGCGGAATGAGGGGGTTAGTGTATGCCACGTTTTAGATATACAGCCAAAGACAATAAAGGCGGTAGCATTAAGGCGGTCGAGGATGCGGCATCTGCCCGCGCCCTGGCAGGAACCTTAAGACGGCGGGGCCTGGTAGTCATCACGATTGAGGAAACCCGCGCTGCAGCCAAGAAGACCGACCAGGAAACAAAAGCAAAGGCATCCGGTAAGGTATCCACTGCGGAAACGGCCGACTTTTTTCGCCAGATGGCCACGCTAATCGACGCCGGCATTCCGCTCGTTCAAACTCTGGACATCCTGGTAGACCGGGAGGAGAATGCCTACCTTAAAGGTATCCTGGCTGCCGTGAAGGCAGAAGTGGAAGCCGGCATCCCGTTCTCCAACGCTATTGAGAAGTACCAGGACATCTTCCCCAATTACATCGTAGCCATGGTTGAAGCCGCAGAGGAAGGCGGTGGCATGGCCAACATACTCGAGAAACTTGCCACATATCTCGAGGAACTGGCGGAGCTGTCGAAGAAGCTCAAGTCAGCCAGTATGTATCCTATCTTTATCGGGGGATTCTTCCTCTGTGCCATGATTGGGGTTGTATTCTTCCTCATTCCTCAGTTCGAGGAGATTTTCTCGGGATTTGACATGGAACTGCCGCTTCCTACGTTAATCCTCATGGGTATCAGCCGGTTTCTCACGGACAATATCCTCTACGAGCTCGGAGGCATTATCGTCATCGGTGCCAGCTACAGCATGTGGGCGAAGACGCCTGGGGGAAAGTACAAGATCGATAAAATTAAACTCAAGCTGCCTGTGCTTGGCGGAGTAGTCCAGAAAGCCATCATCGCACGCTTCTGCCAGACATTCGGCATTCTTCTTGAGAGTGGCGTCACCGTCGTCAATGCGCTGGCGATCGCTGAAAAGACGGCCGACAACTTGATATACGAGGAAGGCATTGGCTCGGTTAGATCTGGTATAATGGGTGGCGAGACCATAGGCAGTGAGATGGAGCGAACCGGCCTTTTTCCCAAGATGCTCGTGAGCATGATCGCCACAGGTGAACAGTCCGGTACCCTTGGGCCGATGCTATCAAAAGCCGCCACCAGCTTCAAACGAGACGTGGAATCTGCTATCCTGGGAGCCACATCATTAGTTGAGCCTGTAATGATCGTAGGATTGGGTATCATCGTTGCCGTAACCGTTCTGGCAACATATCTGCCTATCTTCCAGATGTCCTCAGGTGCCCACTAGAAAACCAGCAGGACAAGACATTATGGGTAATGAGGGCCCCAGGGCTCTCATTACCCATTTTTGGTATACGGGACCACCAATCATGCACTTCACGACCCTGAAATCAAATATGCACCATGTGACACATGACAATTTCGTGACACCAATGCGACACTGTGTCATGTCGTTGCGGTCTCTAATTGATGGTATGGTCTCAAATTCATTCATCGAGTACCCATTCAGTCCTTACCAGGTATCCCAAAACTGCCAGATTTCGGGCCGTTTCACGACTTTAGCAAGGTTGTTTGACAGAAACCAGCACGATCTACCCTCGCCACAGAGTTTGGCATCGATCTTGCGTTAACCATCAGCAGGAGACGAGCGAATGACACGCAATACACTGTGCATCCAAGGAGGACACCACATGAAAACCCGCACTTACAAACCCGCTGACCGACAATACCGGCGGGGCCAAGATGCAAAACACGATGGCATGCGTGGTTTTGCAATGATGGACGTCGCCTTTGGCGCTGCCATCCTTGGCATCGTCGTAATGGGAACGCTACAGATCTTCTCATTCGGCCAACGACAAATCACCACGCGGATTCAGGAACGATCCGCCTACGACCTGGCACGCATGCGAGTCGAAGAAGTAATAGCCCAGGGCATTACTACAGCCGTCGCACGAACAGATTCAAATCTCACCGTAACCGGCGAGATGCCCGCGACTCGGGTAACCACGATAACATGGATAGACGATCCGGCCGACTCAACGGGCGCCGGCGACATGGACGGTCCCAACGATTTCAAGGAAGTAGTCGTTAACATCAACTACGGTCCCGATGGCGCCACCAAAACGGTCACTCTAACTACGGTACTCGTACCGTAATGAAGGGGGTGCAGAAGGTCATGAATACTCAACGCAAACATACAGAAAAGGGTTTTACCCTCGTAGAGATGACCATGTCGATCGTAGCCAGCGGAATATTGATGCTTACGGTTATGAACCTCATGGGAATATCGGCCCAGAAATGGGAAGAAGGAAACGCCGTGCGTGGTATGGCCATGGAAATGGCCATGACGCTCAATACCTTGGCGGAGGATGTGCAGGGGTCCACGGTGGATTCCATCACTGTCACCGCAACCAATGACACCTTACGTATTGGCAGCGACGTCATGTATCACTATACGGACTCCGATGACCTGATTATTGAAAGGAACGGCAACAGCTTCACGTTTATGGAAGACATGTTGACGAGCTTCTCAGTTGAAACACCGGTTGTAGGAGTGGAAGGCGACACGCTCGACATGGTTTCCGTGATGATGGTCGTAGAGATGGAAGGCCAGAAGGACTCAACGACGATCTGGCTGACACCCAGACTTTAACAGATAACCTAAGGAGAAAGCGACGATGAAACGGTTCATTCATAAAATGAGGCAAGCCAGCCGGAACGAAAAGGGCGCCGTAACACCGATACTCATGATGATGTCGGGGATCCTTTTTGTGAGCGGCATGGCCTTTCTGGGCGTTGGCATGACGCAGACCAGCATGATCGGGTCGACAAGTGCCGAAATACAGGCCAGGTACAACGCCGAGCTGGGAGCTCGAGTCGCCATGTGGCGCATGGGGCGGACCGACATCTCGGATTGGCCTTCCTGGGCTACGTTCAGCGATACGATGTACGGTGCTGACTATGATGATATCAACACGACCATAACGGGCATCGGCCATTTCCAGGGCGTAACAGACTCGGTTAATGTACACGTTCAGGTAGATACACTTTACACGGCCATGTATCTGGCAAACGTCATCCTCTACAAGAAGCATTTGCATCTGGACTCGACAGTTGTGATCGACGTTCCATTCGAGGAGAACGGACCTGAGCAACTCAAGGGTTGGGGCGCCAACCGCGTCGCCAGGAAACCCAAATACAACCACGCCATATTCGGCAAAGGCAAGTTCTTCAAGAAATCCAAGAAGCACGGCAAGAGCAAGAAGCAGGACTACGTGCACGTGTACAATGGCAATCAGACCTTTGAAGGTGCCATGGAAGACGGTATCCATATTGTAAAGGGCAATGCTCATTTGCACGATGGCACGGTCTTGAACGGAACAATTGCGGCCACAGGCCACGTGTCCTTCTCCGGCCGTGTGGAAATAAATGCTAAGATGTATCCGTTCCCGACTGACTATAAATTCAAGAGTAAGAAGAAGAGCAAGAAATGGAACAAGAGCACCAAGGCCTATGACGGCGCAGCGCAGCCCGACTCGGTATACCTACCGGCAGTCATAGCCATGCGCGGTTCCAATAATGACCAGGACGACACCGATGACAGCGAAGATATGCTGATCGACACCACAGATCTTGACGCGCCGACCACGGATATCGTTATCAACGGCATGATGTATTCGACGCGCAGGATTCATCTCGACAACCTTACTCTTGACGGCTCCATTGTCGGCAAGAG
>JABIQT010000229.1 GCA_018667995.1 Candidatus Latescibacterota bacterium | reverse complement strand
TATACTTATCTACGATTGGCCCCGGAAGCCTCCGTGGATGCTCTGGCCGAGTCCATCAGAGAGATGCCATCTCGATATGTCGGAGACCAGGAGGAGGGCAGCGGTTATAGACAGTTTCTCTATCTTCAGCCCCTTTCCGATATCCATCTGCGCTCTCACTACATGGACGAAATCGAGCCCAATGGTGATATAAACCACGTTTATATTTTCTCAGCTGTAGCGATTTTTATTCTCATTATTGCCACGATCAACTTTATGAATCTCGCCACAGCACGATCGGCCCAGCGTGCACGCGAAGTAGGTCTGCGGAAGGTCGTAGGCGCACAGAAGGGACAGCTGGTCCTGCAGTTTCTCGGTGAATCGGTTGTGCTGGCTTTCCTCTCTCTCGGACTCTCATTGGTCTTGCTCTATCTGTCGTTACCCATGTTCAACGGGCTGGCAGCAAAGTCCTTTTCAATGATGGATTTAGCGAATCCTGTCTGGATTCTCGGAATTGTAGCATTCGCTTTCGGTACAGGTGTTTTCTCCGGTAGCTATCCGGCCTTTGTTATCTCGGCCTTTCAACCCATCCAGGTGCTAAAGGGGCAGGTGATCCAGGGCTCGGGGGCGTGGCTTCGGAAGGGGCTGGTGGTCTTTCAGTTCGTAATATCGATCGCACTTATCATCGGTTCATTTACGGTATTCGATCAACTCAGCTTCATGAAGAATCGTGATCTGGGCTTCGAGAAGGAACAGCTACTCGTCATAAAAGCCAACAACCACGAGGGAATGCGTGCGGGATACCAGACGCTCAAGCAGCAACTCGGTTTATTGCCCGACATTCAACAGACATCCATGGCGTCGACTCTCCCCGGCAAAGGCACGTTTAGAAACGAATATGTGATTAGTCGTACGACTCAGGCTGGTGATGACGGTCAGACCATGTTATGCCCGGCTGTGGATCACGATATTGTTACGTCGCTTGGGCTAGAGATCATCGCTGGACGTGGTTTCTCGAAATCCTATTCTACAGACGCTGAAGGGGCCTATCTGATCAACGAGACGGCCCTTCACGCTCTGGGTTGGAATAATCCAGAAGATGCGATCGGACAAGAGCTAACGCGACAGTTTAACGAGGATCGGACCATTGTGGGTGTGATAAAGGACTTCCATTTCCGCTCACTACAACACGCCATGGAACCCATGGTTCTACGTATTGATCCTTCCGAATTCAACTATGCTATCCTCCGAATCGATACCCGTGACATCGTAAAGACGGTAGCATCAATTGAAACGGTGTGGAACACCTTCTCTCCAGATCGTCCGTTGGAAGCCTTCTTTCTTAATGATGACTACAACAAACAATATCGGTCTGAGGAGCGTGTCGGTAGCCTCTTAACGGTCTTTACAGGATTGGCCATATTCGTGGCCTGCTTGGGGCTGTTTGGTCTCACGTCCTTTACGACGCAGCAGCGCTTGAAGGAGATTGGTGTCCGAAAGGTCCTCGGGGCATCGGTTGCCAGTCTCGTATTTATGCTCGCCAGAAATGTAACTGGTCCCGTCCTTCTGGCCATGGCCGTGGCCATGCCGCTTGCATACCTCGGGATGCGCCGTTGGCTTGAGGCATTTGCCTACCGAACAGAGCCCTCTATAGAGACCTTCCTGCTTGCAGGTGTCCTCTCGTTAGCTATTGCTTGGCTTACAGTGGGCTATCAGTCGGTTCGCTCCGCGCTTGCCAACCCCGTATCGGCGCTGCGCGATAACTAATCTCGATACCACCGCATCTGCTATGGGGCTGTCGGGCAAGGCGATAGTAAGAGGCGCTACCAAACAGCCTCGGTCGATACCAATTTCAGGTTTATAGCGTGCTGTTGGGAGCGGCCATCTGATACTGCGGCGGCGATCAAATCGTTCCGCCTGTGGTGACAGATTCGCGGTCTGTGGAAAGTTGCCAAGATGTTGATAGAGGTATCGTTAGGTCTTAACAGTATTCTATGGGGATGGCCTGTATCTGATTGGGAGCTGGAGTACGCGCGCATCAGGGCGGACCGCTTTTCTTTTTCAGGCTAATTGTCAGCGAGAGGTGCCTCAGGTGCAACAGGCGGACACACGCATTTCATTGACGTCAG
>JABIQT010001099.1 GCA_018667995.1 Candidatus Latescibacterota bacterium | reverse complement strand
TCCCCGACGATGGGAACCGATCCGGCTACTTCCGTGCCTACCACAGTTGCCCAGTAGGCTAGCTGATCCCACGGCAACAGGTAACCTGTGAATCCAAAAAGGAGCGTTATCGCCAACAGTCCAAAACCGAAAAACCAGGTCATCTCTCGGGGTTTCTTGTATCCTCCGTAGAAGAAGACGCGACCAGCATGAAGCAAGAGAAAAGCGATCATGAAATGGGCACCATATGCATGGCCCTGCCGAACCAGCCATCCGAACGGTACCTTTTCTATGATGAATTTGACACTGTCATATGCGGTGCCCGCCGAAGGTTCGTAGTAGAGCATCAGCAGGAGGCCAGAAAAAACCTGGGTCAGAAAGAAAACCGATGCCACCGTGCCAAACGAGAATAGCCAGTTGACATGACGTGGAACGGGTTTCGCAAGCTGGTTACGGAGGAAGCGCATCGCATCGGATAGAGCTACTCTTTCCTCAAGCCAATTCGTTAACGACTTCATGCCGCGCACCTTCATTGCTTGCCCCTTTATGCGCCTAGCACGACTTTATCACCGTGAATGCTCACAGCGATAGGCACCAGTGGTTCGGGTGGTGGCCCACCGATAACCCGGCCTTGCAAGTCAAATCTACCCCCATGACAAGGGCAGGCAAATTCCTGATCCCGCATGACCCATTTTACGGCGCATCCCAGATGGGAACAGACTCCGTTGAAGGCCACGATACCGTTCTCGCCATTTACCACCAGCGCGGGGCGTCCCCGGTAGGTGACCAACCGCGCCGCACCGGAAGGCAGATCGGCCAGATCAAGCTCAACCTTGCTGACGCCTCTGGCCTCGGGAGGAGGCTCGAGGTATCGAATGAGGGGGTATAAAACGGTCAGAAAACTCAAAGAGCCGAGGAATCCCAGGCACTTACCGATAAACCCACGGCGGAGGCTGGAATTCTGATGGTGGTCATTCGTCCGACCATCACGTGTCTCTCTATTATTCAGGGCCATATGGGGGCAGTTCCAGTCAGGGAGGTTCTGGTGATTTTGGCACCATAAAATCACTTGGGAATAACGAAAAACAAGACCTCGTTGTCAACCGCTTTCTCCCCATTGCGATGGCCTTATAGCAACCAAATTAGCGCTTGACTTACCCCAGAAGCAGAGCCATCATGAGACCATGATCGTGCACGATTTAATGGAGCAGAAACAGACGAATGCGCGTTCATTGTTCGAGATCAGTACGACGGCTCGAAATCGCCTACAAGATCGGTCTGATTTCGCTCGGAAAATTGTGCACTTGTGATTGAACGATGTGCTTCTAACGCGCAGCAGCCCGAACCAACTATTCAACCTGATCGTGCAGTGTCTTCACTCAGGACGCAGCAGCCTGAATCCGATACCGCGGGCAGCAACATGTATTTATCTGACTGTTTCGTTGGTAATCACTGTATAGACAAAGGCCCGGGCCGATAGACTCCCATATCGCTTCCAGATCGGATTTAGATCGATGGAGATATGAGAATCCGTACTGCACAGTTTATTAGCAGATACGGGCAGAAGTCACCGTCTCCGCCAACCTACGGCTCTGCCGTTCGGAAACCAGATTTCATCATGCCTATTCAAAAAGCGATCTCGCGACTTGTCCTGTTTGTTAGCTTCCTGGGCATGTTCGCCTGTGCGGGAACGCAGCCGGTCAGCTACCTCGTACCACTCCCCCCGGTTATGAATCTCTCGCAGACCAGTAGCGTCGCTATCGTCGGATTCAACAGTGAGAACCTGCGGCTCGCCTCTCAACTGGAGTTTCTATTTTCACGCCTTCTGCGCGCGGACTCCACAGTGGTATTAACAGAATCGGTAGAAGTCCTCAGGGCACTCTCACGGCACGCATTCACGACAGGGGACATATCCGATTCTCTGGCCTTGGTAGTGGGTAGAGAGCTTGGGGTAAGCGCGGTGCTTTCCGCCGACCTCTTGACACGGTACACAGAGGAGTATTCGGAGCAGAAACGATTCAGGACCGCCGCAGGCTATGCGCCATCGAGCGGCGGCACACTGATTCGTCTGTCAGAAATAGCCTATCAGGAACCATACATAGACCAGATCGTAACCATCACCGCCGTCATCAGAGCCATCGATGTGGCAACCGGGCACCAGATTGGAGCGGACCGTGTGGTTGCATCGGACACGTTACACCTTGTACTTCCGACCAAAGTGGAGAATCCACCGCAGGGACAAATCGAGGTACCCCGGGTGACACGCAAGCTGCTTGATCGAACCGTTGTCGATCTATCAAGAAAGCTGCGTGACCGGTTCTCATGGCATACCGTTCCGGTCACGCGCTTCTTTGCAGAGCGTGTGAAGGGCAGCGGTACCGCCATGGACCATATCATGAGCGGGAACTGGGATAGCGTCAGGGCCATATACGAGCAGGCCGTCAAGGACACCCCAGACAATCCCCGAGCATGGAATAATCTGGCCATTGCCTATGAGCAAGCCGGCTTGATCGACCTATCAAAGGAGGCCTTCAATCAAGCCAGGAGACTGGGGCCAGATGTCCCCGAGATTCGGATGAATCGTGCACAAGACCCATAGGGCAGCAATTGCCCGCAGAGCCTGTATCCTAGAGAGTGACCTCCCTGCCCTCCTCTTGACTACGGTAGATCCCATCCAGTATTGTCAAAACCTGTAGCGACTGTTCCGCTGGTACAGGTGAGGGTGCTCCGGCGGCGATTGCCCGTGCGAATTCCACACATTCCTGGGCGTGAGGCTCAAGCTGATTACCTGTAACCTTCAGCAAAGTGTTGTAATGCTGCTTGGTTTCGTAATTGGTCTTGAGGATCTCACAGGTGGGCCAGTGACTTCCGCCATCGGTTCCGTACAGCCACATCTGCATATCTTCACCTTGCGTGTCATGGTGGAGGAGCCAACTCACCTCCAGAACCAACGTCGCACCGTTATCAAATCGAATGAAACCGGCAGCCATCTCCGCCACGTCCATTTCTTTGGGAATTGCACCGCCCCATACACTGAACGCACCGTCCTTTCGGGCAAGTGTGTTACGCGCCACTCCGCTCACCGCGACCGGCTTTGGATTGCCCATCATCCAGAGTGTCAAATCCAGAATATGTACGCCGATATCGATGCAGGGACCTCCTCCGCTGTGCTCTTTCAGAACGAATCCTGGCGTCGTGGGCGCAGCGGCCCTCCGTAGCATCCATCCTCGGGCATGATATACATCTCCGAGTGCTCCGGCATCGATCTCTCTCTTCAATGCCTGAGACGAACCTTCAAACCGAAAATGCTGTGCGGTCATGAGCGTTTTGCCCGAAGCATCTCTGGCCGCAATCATGTCACGTATGGCCCCGGGTGTGGGAGCAAGCGGTTTCTCGCAGATGACGTGCTTTCCGGCAGCAAGTGCCGCTATGGCTAATGGGGCATGGTACATGTTAGGCGTACAGATATCGATGATATCTATGTCCTGGTTGCTGAACAGTTCAGCGGGATCCGCCACTAGCATACTAATCCCGTTGCTTTCGCCCCAGGACTGCAACACGTTTTCATTAACATCACTTCCGGCAACGAGTTCTGCGTCGTCCGATGCTGCCCAACCCGGCAGATGCGTTCCCGCGATGCCACCAACGCCTACAATACCAACCTTCAGTTTCCCAGCCATTCCGTGTATTCCTTTCCTGGATGATACCTTCGATATTTAACAGTGAGAATCAGACTGCTTAGATGTTCAATTGCCCGAACGGTGCGATAGCGGTTGCGAGTGCAGTTTTTTTCTATTTGAAAGTGCCCTCAACCAATCTCGATAGTCGATCCCTGTTCGGCACTCTGATATATACCCTCAAGGATTTTCATCATCTCAAGCCCTTGTTCACCGGTTGACATGGGCTCTTTACCCTCTTGAATACATGTCACGAGGTGCGCAATTTCGGATGCTATACAATCACCCCAGGAATGGCCATGAAAGATAGGTGTAATATCCACCAACTCATCGTGCATCTCAGTGAAAACGGTCAACTTGTCACCGGTGATCTCAGCACCTCCTTTTGTACCCATCAGCTTTACATAGGAGGATTCCTGGGGTACGTTCGTCGCCCAACTCGCCTCAGCGATGAGCGTCGCACCACCTTCAAGTCTAATAAATCCGACGGCAAGATCTTCTACATCGTAATGCCCGTCCTCGACGGTGTGAGCAAACTTTGAGTATACCGATCCCTGCACCGTTACCGGTTTGGGGTTGCCCATCAGCCATCGCGTCAGGTCAATCATATGTACTCCGAGATCGATCAGTGGTCCGCCACCGGATTTGGCTTTGGTCGTAAACCACCCTCCGGCGCCGGGAATGCCGCGGCGACGTAGCCATCCGGTCTTCGCGTAATAGATTTCTCCGAGTTCGCCCTGATCGATCAGTTTCTTGAGGATCTGTGATTCGGCCCTAAATCTATTGTTGAGAGCTATCATCAGGTACCGGTCGTTCCGTTTGGCCGCGTCTACCATCTTCTGAGCTTCGGCTACGCTGACGGCCATGGGCTTCTCGCAAAGGACATGTACCCCCGCGTCAAGTGCCGCTACAGTTGCCGGAGCGTGCAGGAAATTCGGCAACGCCACGCTGACCAGATCCGGCCCGAGCGTCAGAAGATCCTCATAGGCATGACATGTTTCTGGGATTTCGTACTCGGACTGGGCCTCATGGAGTCGGTTGTCATCGAGATCCGCGACACCGATTATCTCAACCTGATCATTGGAGGCGTACCCTGCAAGGTGATGACGTCCCAAACCGAGCCCTATGATTCCAACCTTCAATTTCCTGTCCATCTGTCCTCCATAATCTTAATGAATGTGATGTTGTATCGCACCGAGGAGACTGAGCTTCTCTCAGTGAAAATGTCATGATCAGGTGAAAAACGGTTCCCGCCGTGTTCCCCATAGCAGACCTGTCCATGCACTGCACTCTGACTGTTTTACATTACACCGGTCCTTGTCGCGTTAATGGATACCTCGGCTGGGTGACTAACGCTTATCCCGGTCGTCATACGGACCATGGAACATTCGAGGGCGCTTAAATCCAAGAGGGCGAATAGATTCACGGCGTGCGAGGCAGTTTCGATTCCCTACTTGGCACGTTTGCCACCCCGAGGATGATACTGTCGATGAACTTCTTTGAGGTACTCACGGTCTACATGTGTATAGATCTGCGTGGTCGCTATATCAACATGTCCCAGCATTTCCTGCACAGCACGTAGATCGGCGCCTCCTTCGAGGAGATGAGTGGCGAAGGAGTGCCGTAAGGTGTGGGGGCTGACCTTCTTTTCGATACCCGCCAGTTCAACGTGTGTTTTGAGAATTTTCCAGAGCCCCATGCGGGAAAGAGCCTTGCCCCGGGAATTCAGAAAAAGAGTCTCCCCGCTTCCACTATTCGCCAGCATGGGCCGCACGTCTTCAAGGTACTTCCGAATGAGCCGCAAAGCCGGGCGTCCCACAGGCACCAGTCTTTCTTTGGAGCCTTTACCGAATACGCGCGCGAGACCCAGATCCTCCATGAGATCTGTCCGCTGGAATGTGAGCAGTTCCGCTGCGCGGAGGCCTGTCGCATATAGAAATTCAAGAATCGCTCTGTCGCGAAGTCCCAACTGCGTCGTGTGATCAGGCTGCTCCATCAACAGATCAATTTCCTCACGATTCAACACTTCCGGCAACCTGCGTGGCTTCTTTGGCGCTGCTACATGTTCGGTAGGGTCTGATGCGGTAATACCCTCACTCAATAGGAATCGGTGAAACATACGTACTGCCGACAGATGCCGGGCTATGCTGGACGGTGCCAGACCGCGACGACGCATGGAAGCCACAAAGGCCCGGATATCGGCCGCGCCAGCTTTCACCGGGGTTGTCTTCCGACGACGGAGCGAAGTCAGATATCCCTTAAGATCACGCTGATAGGCATCGTAACTGTTCGCCGATAGCCCACGTTCCACCGTCAAATGAGTAAGAAAATCATCTATAACAGCCAAAACAGTTCCTGGTTACGTAGAATGATTGAGGGCAACCCGGTCAATATATCACACGGACTTTCGCCCGGCAAGCCCCTGATTCGGACCACCGAGCTCGTTTTACGGGGGATCTATGGGCTGTCGAAAGCCCACACTGCCAGTATCTTCAGACAAGTTGCATTTGATCAAATCGCGAAGTAAGTCCTCAGAAAGGGCCATGCGCCGTCTTTGTAGTATCGGTGGCCTCCCTCTCCAACATGGAGTGCGCAATCATCAGGCACCCCGGCCACCTCATATATACTCCGTAGTTTCTCAAAGGCCAACTTTACGTGCTCAATGGGAAAAATCGGGTCGGTCCTTCCAGCGATTGCGGTAAACGGGCGCGGAGCAATCAGGCCAGCCACATCGTACATTTCACCCAATCTCAGAAGATTGGGCACATAATTGCACTCGCAATGGTTGATGGATCCAATGCTGCCTTCAAAGGTGCAGAAATAGCATCCAGGCATGGAGACGGCAATCCTGGTGTCGCAAGCCGCGGCGAATACTGAGACTGTTCCTCCGCCCGAATTTCCAGTTATCGCAATACGGGTCGGGTCGATGCCCTGACTGGCTGTGGCCCAATCGATGAGACACCCCATATCCCACACACGCTCGCCGATCGGTGTTCTCCCGGCCAGCAGGCCATGGACGAGTTGATCACGGCACGAGTGCACCTTGTTCTCGGCAATGGCTTTTGCAGTACGGGTCTCGCCGAAAGCTCGTGTGCAAGGCGCAATGGCAATGTAACCCTCGCGCACGGCCTGTACACCGATGTCCCGTTCGCCCTCTTCAATATGTTTCGCTTCCGCTTCGTTGTGCGCAATACCGACATAAATGTGCGGATGGTTGTGGCCATGCGGAATCAGTACCATAGGTACTTTTCCGTTAAGCGACTTTGGACGCAGGAGATAAAAAGGCAATGGCACTGTCGGTTCCGTCCAGATATGCCACGACTCCCGTGTGTAATCCCCCATGTCTTCCGTTTCGTTCAACTCGGCATGCGGCACGTGGTTTTTGAGGTCGTTCTCAAGATTGTCCAGACCGAGTACCTGTCGGAGCCGTGGTCGAAATGCCTGCTGCCACCGCTCGAAAGCGGCATCGTCCTCGGCCGCGAACCGAAACTCTGGCGTGAATGCGTGGAACGTGGTGTTGAAATGTCTCTTGGAATCGTACATAGGCACTTACTCTCTCAGGTCGATGTGGAAAAGCCCAGTTGGTCTCAATAGACCAGTCCTCGAAAATCGGGAACGGTGTGAAATGTAATCAGGTTTCCGTCATGGGCGTCGAATGAGCGCTCATCACCCGAGCGACTCAGAATGTGCAAGTCATCGCCGTCTATGATCATGCTCGCGTAGTGCCGTGCCTGTTTCGGCGAGGGACTACGGACGATCAGTCCGGCAAAGCACCAGTCTATCATGTTGGTCGAGAAATGAAGCTGAAGCCGATGGCGTTCGTTGTTGGGCAGATTGTATCGATCATCTGGCAGGCGGTCCGATCGGGTCATACTGTCAGTAGCCTGTGTGCTCAATAGCCAGTACATGGATGTCACGTGGTCATACAACACATGGAATTTCATCTGCCCGCCCGGGCAGGGCACATATAACATGGTCTTGCCAGATGGAGCCGTTTCCAACATGGTGGCCATGGTATCGTCATCTCGTTCCACAACTTTGGCTATGGCGGCATAGCCGGTTCCTCCCGTGTGGGCTCGCATCCAGAGATGGAATGTCCTTCCGTCAGGATCGTACCAGAGGTGATCCTTGTTTACGATTTGAACCACATTGCTTTCCAGCCAGCCCATAGGCGCGCAAGTCCGTCCGGGAGACTGAACGGCGCCTTGGGGATATGGGGCATCGAAGAAAGGCACACCGAAGAAATCTGTATCCGGCATGGATTCCACCCCCGGCAAGACCTCACGAAACGACAACTCAGAGGCGAATGTCCAATGCTCGCGGTATCGTAGATCCCGATCTGTGGATCCGCGCATTAGTACCGGCGCCAACTCGCCCACATACCAGGTTTTGATATCAAACGAAATGCGACGCTCCATAACCAGATACACGTTTCCGTTGGCGTGATGCACGTTGCATGGCGCCTGGTGCCAGAACTGTCCTTCGGTGAGTGCCACGGGTTCAGACCAGGTAGCTCCGTTGTCATCAGATCGGATGATCATCAGGTCACCAGCGTGTCCGAGTACATAGATGGCATTTCCTGCGACGAAGGGCCTGGCATGCATGAAGGGAAAGTCAGCTCGAAACGTCCAGGTAGCTCCATGATCGTCTGAGGAATATACCTTTCCCTGCCAGGCCCAATCCCGTTCCCCTCGGTGATACTTCGGACCGGGCATTTGGGTGACGCCCGAACCACCCAGGTCAATAGTGGCTATCAGCCGGCCGTTGGCACAGCGCGTAAGTCCCGGACTGTAACAATGGATCCTATCGTGATCTGGAGAGGAATACAAAGCGATATGGTTCGGTGCGAGCGGGTGAATCATGAATTGCCTTTCCATTGACGATCAGATCAGTTGCTCAATGCCGTGCAGGTAATGTGCGTAGCGGGAGACCATGAGATCTTGCCAACCTTCCGGCTCCTCCCACATACGGTCTTTGCGGTCTGCCCTGGCGACGATTCGCGCGAACCGCAGCACCCACTGCATCGTGACAAGTATACGATACCTTCGGACGCGGCTAGCGATCTGTCGATCCTGTACCCGTTCGGCATACGATTCGATAAACCCATTCCAAGAATCCTCCGTTACCCCAATGAACTCCGGAAATGCAATCACTTCTGCCAAATCTGCTGCGGGATCGCCTCATCCTGCGTACTCCCAATCCACAGATTTCCACTTGGCAGGAAGTCGAATCAGATTTAGCGGATTGGGATCGACGCGGCACAAACTACGGGGTGGTGGGTTCCACCCGGGCAAAACGGATTCTTTGACGCGATACAAAAGTCTGTCGAGATCTGCAGGTCGGGCGCTCATGGGGATTGGTGGAATGAGTCCATCGATGTACGCCATCGCCGATGGCAGCGTGCCCTTATTGGCTATGGCGTCCGACAGAAGTTCGCAGCTACTGGCCTCCGTAACGGAATGAATAGCTGCATAGTGCTCTACAAGAAGGTGCCACTCGTTGTCATCTTCAGGTGGCCCGGAACTGACGAACCCTTCACACCATTCTTGGACCACGACTGGTAGTGCGAAAGTGTCCGGTTGGTAGAGTAGTGGAACGGGCGCGATGGCCAGACTCGCGCTTCGCAGCGCTTGAAGGGCGAGGTATTCCCGCCGTGCGCGTCCCCGGTCATCCCGGATCATGAATTTCACCGCAATATCGTGGATATCACTGACGGCACGGTATAACCTGTTGTTTCGGCCCTGAGCCACAGGTATGATCCGCCAGTTCTCAAATTCACAGTCAGATGTCGGAGCATTGACGTCCAGAAATGTCAAAAGTAGTTGGAGGACACTATCCATCGACGGGGACTTCATCATTGAACACCTGGGTACGCTTCATAATGCGACGCTCTGTTGCCGGAAACGGTTCTCGCCGATGCATGGTTGGGCGGTTATCCCACATAACGAGATCCCCTACTTGCCACTGATGTGTCCAGAGAAATTCAGGTTTGGTCTGGTGTGCAAAGAGCTCACCCAGCAGTTCCTCGCTATCTTCCGGGCTCATACCTACAATGTGTTTGGTCAAGTGCGGTCCCACATACAGAGACTTCTTACCGGACTCGGGATGCCTTATGACAACAGGATGGTCCACCAGATACGTTGGATTCTGCTCCTCTACATAGTGCCTGTGTACCGCTCGCAATCCCTGAAGTCGCCCCTTCATAGACGGAGCAAGCGCCTCATATGCCGCCTGGCAGTTGCACCACTGGGTGGCCCCACCTACCTCAGGTATCTCCACGGCATAGAGTGCCGATATGGTTCCAGGTTTGGGCATATAAGACAGATCCGAATGAAAAGAGATCTCGTCATTGCCCAGTGCACCAATAGGTTCACCATTCTGGGTTAGATTTGAGATAATGAATATCTCTTTTACGCGGCGCTCTCTCTGTTTTCGCACGTGCTGAACTGGTTTTCCGAAGTAGGATGTGAACTGGACCTGATTCTCATCGGATAATTCCTGTCCTCGGAAAAAGAGGACACAATGGTCAAGCAGGGCCTTTCGGATGCCGTCTTTGATATCGTCTGAGAGCGGCAACGAAAGATCGATGCCTGATATCTCGGCACCCAGGGCACCGCCCGAAGGTATGAGGCGCATGGAATCGAAGGAGTTGTTCAGAGGATCTTTGCGGTCAGGCATTCTGTATTTTACCGATACGTGAGCTTCGGCTCCTGGCGATGTTGTTTGGTACCGCCCACCATGATGTTGTTATTTGGTTCGTCGGCAGCTTTCCCGATAGGGCGGGTATCTGGTGTGTGGTAGCCGATTCGAACTGACTTACGCCAAGAATCCGTACGGTTCACATCGGACCAATGGATGGTGTAGTAACTGAAGAAAATCACATCACCAGCCTTTGCCGATACACTAACTGTGTCCACCTTGTCAGGGTGATACATGTCGGTCGGCAAATACGGCCGGGTGTGTTCGCCAGTTACGTGTTCCAGGGGACCATCACGATGACTCCCGGGCACAACCTGCAGACATCCACTTTCAGGCGGCGTGGGGTCGAGATGGATCAGGCAATCCACGAAATTCGGCCCGTCATGCGGATAAAAAGGATAGTCCTGATGCATGGGAAACGGTGTGCCGATTTCCGGCGGTTTCGCATGTAGAACGGTATGATGCCATTGCACATCCTGGCCTATCAGCGACTGAAGAGACGACACCAGCTCCCCATGAAATATGATGCGGCTCCAAGCCGAAGAGTACATGTGGGGGCTGGAGATGAAAACAGCTTTGGTAGCGTACTGTTCGTCTTCCGACAGATAGGCCTCCCGCCACGGTCCCCGCCAGCCAATACTATCCTCGCCCCACCACTCATCGATCAGCCAATTCATTTCACCATTGAGTTCATCGACTTCAGAAGGCGACAACAGGCCTTCAACTTTCACGTATCCATTACTCTGATAGTGTGCCACTTGATCCGCGGAGAGCATAGCCCTATGCCTCTTCTGCCACAATGGTGTTCTTGAGAATACCGATGCCGCCAATTTCCACCTCGACACTGTCTCCCGGTTCTACAGGGCCTACACCAGCGGGCGTACCTGTATAGATTACGTCGCCCGGTAGTAATGTAATGGCGTCGGAGATGTATTCAATTAACTTGGCTACCGGAAAGATCAGATCAGATGTGCTTGTGTGCTGTCGAATCTCTCCATTGAGTCTGGTGGTTAATTCGAGATCGGTCGGATCAAGATCTGTAGCAATATAGGGTCCCATGGGTTTGAATGTATCAAATCCCTTTCCCATGAGCATGCAGCCCTGGCTCATCTCCTGTCGTTGAATCACACGCTCGCTGATATCGTTGCCGCAGGTATATCCGAGCACGTGGTCGAGCGCGTCCGCCTCGGAGACATCTTTGGTCTCTTTACCGATTACAACTACAAGTTCACCCTCATACTCTATGTTCTGGCCCTGCACAGGATAGACGACCTGGTCGCCCTGTCCAATTACTGCCGTCCATGGCAGCATAAACAGCATGGGTATCGGCGGCGGCTCTTTGCCACCTTCCGCGGCGTGAGCGGCGTAGTTGAGCCCCACACCGATAAGACGTGGCTGCGGAACCGGTGCCAGTACCGTTACCTTGTTGATATTTGTGAATACCCCATCAGTATCGAGCCCTTCGAAGGGTGATCCAACAAGTTGGTTGATGGTTCCGTCATCTTCTAGAACCCCATAGTGTATCTCGTTATGCTCCCGGTATCGTAAGATCTTCATAGTTTCCGCTCCTTGTAGGTTTCAATGAACTATTCGGTGTGCTGACAATAGGACTCGTATCGCTCACCGATCTTTGCTGAGTGTACGTCCCCGTCATGCACCACAATCCTGATTGTGTACTCGCAACTCTCGCCGGCCCGCAATTTCCGGTGTTGCTCTCGCAGGGGATTGATGGTGATGGTTCCGTAATCAGCCACCTGCCAGGGGTAAGGCGCTTCAGAAGGCGGCCGAAATATGGCTATACCCGCGAAATGATCCCGAGTCACCCAACCTGAGCAGTCAATCCACGGTGCCAGAGAGCCCGTAATGTCTGCTGATCCTGTACGTCCATGGGCGTCAGAGAATTCGCCTCCCTGGCCCCCCTGTAAAGGCTCTGCTGTACGGACGCCAAAATAGGCATGGCGAGTTGGGCCCAAAGTGATATCCCATTCTGTAGCCGTAAGCCGGGACCGCAGATCGAAGACATTGGCATTTTCGCCAGGTAAAATATCCAGCGTGCGTGTCTCGCGAAGGACCGTTCGGCCATCAGTGGTGCCCCATTCGGGTGGCCCCACCCAGACGAGATCCTGCACGAGTCGCAGATGAGCGCCGGTTACGACTTCCTGCTTGATGCCCTTCGAGAGAATCCGTCCCGGCGATCGTCCCTGGAATGTCTCATTGACGTAAAAGTTATACGTGGCGTATTCGAAGTCGTCAACGGAAAATGGCAGTGCACAATTGACGCGATCGGCGGCAAGCCAGATTCCGTTGTGGTGTGGATGGTCTGGTGGAGACTCTGTCGTGACTGGAATTCCCTTTGGGGTATAGACGGGATGTAAATAGGCACGATACTGGCCCTGGGTCAGTGAAAGAACCGTGCGTCCGCGCCATCTGACATTCTGACGGAGCGACGCGGCACTCGCTCCTCTCGGAAGCTCGACCTTATCGGCCTGAACGCTGAAGTCCGACATGATCTACAACACGTCCACGGGTTGTCCGGTCCGACCAGACTCATATGCGGAGCGAATGATGCTCAGCACATGTCGTGCGTCCCCCGCACTGACAGGTACCTCTTCCTTGCCGGATATCGCATTCACAAACGCCCGCGCCAGCGATGGAAAACCCACTTCGTCATGACCTTCCTCTTCTATGCTCAGCGCTTCCCACTCCCCGGTGTGCTTCCGCCACACCGATACCGGCGCGTCTCCTCCAATCCGAATTTGCCCTTCGGTCCCGTAAATCTCCTCAACCCTGACACCACCAGCATGAGCGCTCCATCCAACTTGCACGGAGGTCGTGGCATCATTTTCATGCTCAATAAGCAGCAGCGCCGTGTCCTCCACATCGATTTCCTGTACATATCTGCCTACGCGAGCAAATACGCGTTTCGCGGGCGATTTCAGAAAGTCGACAGCAGAATAGATCTGGTGATACCCGTTATCTATAAGGGGGCCACCACCACCAGCTGTGGGGGAGGTGCGCCAATTCTGGTCCTTACCACGGCCGACCACGTGCTTGGGGCTGAGCCCCTCACTCCGGACCAGAAACGTACGTCCTATCTCCCCGGACGACAGGCACGCAAGAACCGCCTGATGGAGAGGCCTAAACAGCTGGTTATGGCTGACGGTCAACCGCCTGCCTGTCCTGGTTGCCGCGGACATTATACAATCTGCTTCATCGAGGTCTGTCGCTATGGGTTTTTCCAGAAGGACGTCAGTGCCCGCCTCCATAGCGGCCACCGCTTGAGGTTGGTGAAGGTGGTGCGGAGTACAGATATGCACGAAATCGAGGGACTCCTTCTTAAGCATGCTCTCATAGTCCACATAACGATGATCCTTCGAAACGCCATACTGATCGCCTATCAGATCCAGTCTGTCTTCAGAAACATCCGATAGTGCTACCAATGAAACCAGATTTGACAGTCCGGCAAGCACCGGTGCATGCCGCCTCTCCGTGATTCCACCGCACCCAATAATCCCAGCTCTTAACATACCATTCCCCAGTTTGAGATACGTCTGTTCGCTCAACCTCTTGGCACTGCCGCAGCAGTAAATGCACTACTGAGCGATTCATAGGAGTACTGAGCGGCCGACACGGGGTCATAGTCGTCACGCCCCCACACCCGCGCGCTTACTTCAAGCGTAATGTAGCTGTTCCATCCACCCTCATTCATAGCGGCGACATAGGCCGTAGCGTCAAGGTCTCCATCACCCAGAAGTAACAGGTCGAACGATCTGTCCGGGTGCTTCCGGGCATCTGTAATATGCGTATGGGCCGTTATGGGGAGGAGGCGATGAACAGCCTCATCTTCCTTCTCCCCAGAGAGGTAAAAATGAACGATGTCAAAATGCAACCGAGCGTGCGGACTGTTGACCGAGTCGACCAACCAAAGTGCACGCTCGGAACGGTCCACCGCCGCGCCGCAGTGGGCCTCCCCGGCCATAATAAACCCTTCGGCCTTCCCCAACTCGGCAAAATCTGCGAATCGAGAGACGGCCAGATCTCTCACGTCTAACCACCGATCAGTCTTTCCACCAATCCCCATAGACAAGACCGGGTTTTCCTGCATACCCAGATCGCGGGCGAACTGTACCGTACGTCTGGTATGTTCGAGGTTGGACTGATGCTCCGAATCATCTTCGTTCAGCATATGCCCGGTCATGAATAGAGCTGGAATGCCAAGATCGTGACCTTCCAGAAGCGCACGTAGATTGCGGCGGCGGGACGCATCCACATCCGCTGGCATAGATCCTACATGACGGGGACTGATGCACACCTCAATGCCGTCATAACCAATACTACTGAGTAAGGATATGACTTCTTCCAATGGCGTTTCGGGCATAGCATATGTTCCGTAGGCTATTTTCATGCAGCAGCCACCTCCGCCACGGCACGATCCACGTGGGCCTTCATATAGGCGATGGAATAGGCGGTAGCAATTCGACCGTCCTCTGCCATTGTAGGGATGTGATCAGGAATCATCACACCATCAAAACGGACCTCCTCGAGCACCCGAGTCGCCTGATACATGTCGAAATATCCGTTATCGATAAAGGTCTCCACGAAATGGGGAAGTGGCTTATCCACATTCCTATAGTGAATCTTGAACAATTTGCCCTGCTCACCGAAATAACGTAGAGATTCCTCGACGCCCTTCCCCATTAACGAGCCCCCCTCCAGCCAGCAACCGATACAGAAGCATATACCCACGTTGGGGCTATCGGCTATATCCATAGCGCGGGAGTACCCTTCAAAACTACTAAAGATACATCGAGGGATTCCAGCCAATTCAGGCTGTGGTGGATCATCGGGATGGATTCCGATGCGAACTCCAGCATCTTCCGCTGCGGGAGCTACCTCTTTAATGAAGGAGCTGAAGTTGTCCCAGATTTCTTTCTCTGAGAAAGAGCGGCCGTGTGACAGAGGCATCTGAAAGGTCCTGTTTCCCCAGTGTCCCTCGGTAGCATTTGACAGGTCAAACCCACGGGCGCTGGCACCCCCTCGCGTTGCTTCACGATCTGTGCTCCAGATGCCGTTCCCCATGTGAGCATATGTTGTGTACGGAATCCCCGCTTTACCCAAGTCACGAATGTATCGTGTATATTGGGCCACTTTTTCATTTCGGTTCGCAAGGTTGAGTACAATGCCGTCCTGATTGTGAACATCGCCATTGCCAAACCCGTATATTTTTATCCCTGCGTTCTCGTAGATCTCCCGGGTTCGCATGAAGTAGTCGTAGTTTGCGTGTGCGCCATCCGTCCAGAGACAGACATACTCGATACCCATCTGCTGGGCGAACTTTAGATCCGCCTCCGTGGGTTCTGGAGACATTTGGCCAGCCACTTTGATACCCGGTTCCAGCGTCATCAATGCCATGCACATCCTCCTAAGTCATATGGCGATTTTACAGATTGTATTCTCGAAGAACAGATCCAACATCTATATTGAT
>JABIQT010000987.1 GCA_018667995.1 Candidatus Latescibacterota bacterium | reverse complement strand
TAACTACAATCTGGGTGATTCCATAGTGGTCACGCAAGTCGATAAACAATAGGCTACCATGGTCCCGTTTCCTGTGGACCCAGCCAGACAGGCGGACCGTAGCACCTTCGTCTGACAAACGCAATTCGTCACAGGTGTGAGACCGGTATGGATGCTCACTCATTCAGTATTTCCTTTCGCAGATCCTCAAGCCGATATTACCGACTGATTCCTATCTCGTTAAGTAGTTTAAATGTGTTCTCAAAGCAGATTCTTGACGCCTCTTCACCCAATTCAGAAAACGCCTGACCGCCCGGCCGATCGAGTAGCTGTCGCTCAATTTGCTCTGGTTTAGGACGCCAGTGGGTTTCCAGAGAGATACATCCGCTATAACCATCGGCGGCCAGAGCTTGAAACTGTCCCTTGAAATCTATCTCACCATCCCCCATAGGCACGCATATGGCACCTTCATCAGGCTGCAGCACCGCATCTTTGATGTGAACATGAGCCAGGACATCCTTGACGTGGTTGTAGCCAGCAGGAAACGGGACATCTCCACGGCTATCGTGAAACTCATTACATGGATCCCAGATCACTTTCACTGCTGGTGAGTCCAAACGATTTACCAGCGTGCGCGTGTCGCGCCCGGTGCCCACCATAGTGGAGTGTTCATTTTCCACTCCAAGAATGATACCTTCGGCTTCCGCAATGCGAATAGGCTCTTGATATCTCTCCACTATCTGGTCCAGGTAATCCTCAAACGGATCTTGCCGCCAGAATGCAAACACGCGAATCAGATTCGTATCCAAAGCTTGCGCCAGATTGATGCAACGACGTAAAATATCAAGGTGCTCGTCGAAGTCTGCATCGCTCCGGATATCACATTTGAAAAACGGAGCCGCGATACCAAAAACCTTTAATCCTGCTTCCCCCACACCATCACGAAGGCGTGCTATGTCTCCCTCAGTAAGCTGATGGGGAGGCTTATTCCAGACAGATCTGATTTCTATCCCGTCGAGGGCGAAATCTCCGCAGAACCTTATTACATCCTCGAGATCCTGAGACACTTCATCGGTAATGACCGCATAGGAGAACATTCTCTGCTCCATGTTTCATGTAAAAGTTAGTCAGTGATTCCACGATCTGGATGCACAATTTCGATATATATGGCTCCAAAGAATCATCAGATGTAGTCCGTCGCCCAATACACGGGATTGGTCTCAGGGAAAAGCGAATCCAGCAGGTTCATGACTTGCCTGGGAATTGTATCCGGTCCAAGTCTGTGCGTATTTCTAAAGGAGGTATACCCCAGCAACATAGTAGTGAGATCCGAAGCCGGGAAGGAGATTTCGATATCGGCGGCCCGCACTTCACGAACACTTAACGCATTACCTTGAATGATAAGAACGACGCGTTCGCCCTTCTCGGTACTAAATGCAAGACTGCCTTGCCAGGTCTGACGCAGCCGCGATTCTAACTCCGGAATCATTCGTTTGAGAAAGCTCCTCAGATTCAGAATCTGAACCATCACATTGCCAAACAGTGGAACATCACTCAACACTCTTCCCTCGATTCCGGCCCTCTGCAATTGCCGAAGAGAACGATCATCGTATGGAGTTACACCGCGAATCCTGCCAACTCCGGCCTCTACAGCCATCCGACCTGCAGTAGCTATAAGTGCCGCTATTTCCCCTTGGTCGATGTCAGGTCCTGCAACTTCCAATATGCGCCACTCAGAGGAATGACGTTCAAGGATTAAATAGCCAACAAGACGACCATCAGTGCTGGCAGCCAATACTCTGATCTTTTCGTGCTGCCAAAGCGTACGGTATCGGTCTAGCCACGACCAGTATTCTGGCGATCTTTCGACCGTAAAACTTTTCACCGAATTGAACTGATCGTAGATCTCCAGAATCTGATTGTAATCCCCATCTTCATCGAATGTACGAACTGTGCAGGGGACGTTGGACCTTTCTACTTGATAAATCTGTGTAACCTCGAAAAAATGACAGGGACAGGTGTGCCAACCGAATCGACCATAATAATCAGGCGAACCGGTCAGCCAAGCCATTTCATAGCCCTGCTCGGCCAGGGATCGTACCGTGGACCGTACCAGATGTGACCCGTAACCAAGGTTCTGCGCCTCCGGCATGGTGGCAACATCACCAACACCTGCACATCGAATGGATGCCCGGCCAATGCGGACCGTCCTGTCGTAGATTCGGAGTGCTGACTTGATGGTATCATCAGCCATCAATACCCGATTTTTCACGAATGTTCCGCAGGTGTCGCTAGCAATTCTCCGTTCGAAGTCGGCTCGTCGGTCATATCCTGCCCGTTCCGAAAATGCGGCGGTCATCACATCCACGACGGCTGACAACTCTTGATCAGTCGCTTCACGAACTTCGCCGTCATCCATTTTGCCAGGATGGGCTGGGCGGGCACCTTTCCCTAAGCCTATACCGACCTGAACGACGCGGTCGGCAAAGTCAAGAACAGCCCACTCCTGATCCGGTGTTTCAATGGATCCGGGACGCAGTCGGCGCAAGCGACTAATCGCCTGGTCCGCCGGCAAGCCGTTCCAGACCAGATAACATCCAAGCATGGTGCCAGTCCGTCCGATGCCCGCGGCACAGTGCACGACCACGCCGCCATCAGTCTGGTCGACGAAGGAGATAAACTCATCAATCTGCTCCCGCGTAGGACGCGTCATATCCTCGACAGGAAGATGCAATGTAGTGATTCCAAATGTCTTAAGCACATCCGGAGCAAGGGCTTGGTGAGTCAGTGAAACTACCGCGTTTACTCCATGATTTGTGAGCTCCTCCGCATCCCGTTCCAGCTCGGAAGTCCCACCTCGCAGGGAGCCTCTATAGGCGCCGCTTGGAATGGCCATACCGGCTAGTCGACCATCAATAACCCAGCTGAAATTTCTGAGCATTACCGCTTCTCACGATTCGCAATCGGCTTGAAATCACCATCGACTATATCTGCTGGATCAATATGTATACGAGGCTCTCGTGCAGCGGGGGTACGAGCCTCCTCAGGACTCGGTGTCTTTGAGGCCCTTCGTACACCCTGGGCGAAAAGAATGCGCATCCCCTCGCGCATTACATATCCAAACAAGAATCCCGCGACTGCCCTGAATAGGTATGTTATCATCTGCCGCTACCCCTGAATCAGTAATACAAACTATAAACTCTCTCGACGCACTTCTCGCTATCTGACTAAACTGAAGCGATCAGTTCACAGATATCGGACAGCACCTGTTCCTGAGCGCGATGACCATCGACTACTTCAATCCTCTCATCTGGCCGTCGGCGATGTTCAGCGAGATGCAGATAATTGTCCCGTACCAATTTCTGTCTATCAAGGTTCTCGTACAAATCCAAGTTCAGACGCCCTCTGCATATGCGATCCATAGCCACGTCCGCAGGCACATCAAGGAGAATGGTGAGATCGGGCGAGATAGCCTTAGCGTTCAATTGATCCAGCCATTCAAGGTCTTGTGGGGCGTCCACCATTTGATACGCCAGCGACGACAGATAGTATCGATCACAAATCACCGCTACCCCGTCTTTCAGATGTTGCTGAATTTCCTCGAATAGATGATCCAGGCGGTCTGCGGCGAAGAGTAGAGACATGACGCGCGGATCAAATTCGATCCGCCTACGTAACGCCTGATGCAACAGCGCCCCGATGGGGCCTTGTGAAGGCTCCCGAGTCAGAAACACAGGGTTTTGAGTAGATTCCTCCAGCCAAGCGCAGGCGGCCTGGGCTTGAGTGGTCGTTCCTGCACCATCAATCCCTTCAAACACGATGAATAGAGGACGCTCCGTCTCAAGGGCGCTACTCATTTTCCAAGGTCCCAGGGACGAAACAGGTCACGCCACCCTCGTATTTCCTCTGGCTCAGAATCGGATACATTATCATATTTCGTCGACATTTCCCTGAAAACAGTACTGCACAGCATGGCGGACACCGACAGGGCACCAAAAATGAATCCCGCCCCGGTTACGATCCCCAGAAACAGGATGATCATAATTCCGATCAGCAGACTGACTGATGCATATGGATCGTTCAGAACCAGCAGTACACCGCGCCAAACAACGGACTTTAACGGCTCATCCGTACTTACGAGCAGAGGAAACGACACCGCAACGACAATCAACACAAATACGATCAGCCAAAATATCACCCCGGCCAGCAATGCAGCTGCCCACGACCACTGCTCTATCATCTGTATATAGAAGAACACGTTCACAGCTAGCACAGCTATACAGACAAAAAACAAGACGCCAAGGGAGATGAATCTGATTCCATGGACGCGCATTCCTCTAAAAAAGTCACGAACTCTGACATCCTCAACTCTCACTATCCGATCCGTCACATAAAACAGTCCAGCAAGCGAAAGGGGAAGCGTGATCACTGGTAGCGATAAGACGAGGAAAACTACATTGAGAGCGATCAGCGTACCCAGAAAATCATAGGTGTGCCAGAACCAGCGTTTGATCGTGCTTTTACCCCGTTCCAGCATCCCCCCTCCTATGCGCATTTTCGCCTGCGTATTATAAAGTCCAGACTCCAGTTGGCAACCCTTTTCTTGGGCCAGCTGATACGTCCGCGAACCACTCTGGAGCCGGCTATACTTGTTTTTTCTATTGACTTTGACAAACGAGCTCGATATAATCCTGCTCTTGTTGACTACCGCTCATTCAAAATAATGAATTACCAGGAATTATCGTATGACTTTCATTGTTTCTCCCATATCAGTTTATAGAATACAGGCCTGGCTCTGGCGGGTTTTTCCGTTTACACGATGGTTTTTTACGGGTCTGCGCTGAGGTGGGAAGCGATGAGACGAACTGAATCCTGTTAATGAACGTTATGATTCAAAAGTTGCATGCCCGGCCTCTACCCAGCAATCGGTAGTGGCCTTTTTTGTTGCCTTTTTGGGATAATCATGATTGAAATTGAATACCAACCTACATATTCCGAATTCTGCCAAATCGTGGAGGATTCTGAATCCAACCTTGCTCCCATATGGTGCGAACTACCCATTGATGACAGAACACCTGAGGCCGTTTACCTCAATATCAGCGAAGATCGTCCCTATGCATTCCTTTTAGAGAGCCTTGAAGGCGACGAGAAAACGGCTCGCTACTCGTTTGTCGGGACCGATCCTGTAGAACGATTGATCGGTACGGACACCGGCCTTGACCGTATACGCGGCAAGCAGCGCGAGACTTTCACAGGTGACCCCGTTCTTCTGATGCGGGAGGCCATGTCGCGATATAAGATGCATGTGACTCCTGGTCTGCCACGATTCTCCGGCGGAGCAGTCGGGTACTTTGCCTACGATATAGTCCGACACTTCGAGGTGATCCCGGACAATAATCCGGACGAGATGAACCTGCCCGACCTTCATTTTATTATAGCCGGCTCCGTTGTCGTTTTTGATCACCTTCAAGGTAAACTCTATGTTATCGCGAATGCCAACACGGATAGCAACGATCATGCGGCTGAGTATGATACGGCCCGTCTCCAGATTGACGGCATACTCGAGAGATTGAAATCTGCTGGCGGAGCGTCAGGCAGTACGGTTGATCCCCTACCTCAGAAAGCTGGCACTGAGATCCCCCTGGATCCTGCGTCAAATGTACTACCAGAAGCCTACCAAAGCGTGGTTCGTCAGGCAAAGAATTACATTGCGGCTGGCGATGTGTTTCAGGTAGTATTGTCGCAACGATTCAGCACCGAGTCTCCGAGCGATCCATTTGAGATATACCGTAAGCTCAAACTGCTGAATCCGTCTCCTTATCTCTTCTACTTGCAGCTGGACGACGTACAGATCGTTGGTGCCTCACCGGAGACTATGGTATTGGTTGAGGACGGCCAAGCGCTGGTTCGTCCCATCGCCGGTACGAGACGACGGGGCTCCACGGAGGATGAAGACAGAGCACTGATGAAGGACCTCATTGAAGATCCGAAAGAATGTGCTGAGCATGTCATGTTGGTGGATCTTGGTCGTAATGATCTAGGCCGCGTGTGCGAGTATGGGACTGTACAGACCACAGAACTCATGGCGATAGAAAAGTACTCTCACGTGATACATATCGTCTCCAAAGTAGATGGCAGGCTCAGGCCAGGCATCGATGGATTTGATGTACTGCGGGCGACGTTTCCAGCAGGAACGCTTTCCGGTGCCCCGAAGATTCGGGCCATGGAGATCATTGACGAGCTCGAAACCACCCGCCGAGGAGTATATGGTGGAGCCTTGGGATACGTAGGTTTTTCGGGAAATATGGATCTCTGTATTACGATTCGAACCTTGGTGGTAAAAAACGGCAGAGCATATATCCAGGCTGGTGCGGGAG
>JABIQT010000667.1 GCA_018667995.1 Candidatus Latescibacterota bacterium | reverse complement strand
TGGGTGCATTCTGATGCAAAGTACTGGACGCAGGGATTTGAGTGCCATCCCACGAGAAAACTTGTTTCGACCGATGCAAAATGACTACCCAATCCCGACTATCCGGCGTCTCCAAGACTACTGGGCCCCGGCCGAAATTGGGAGCCTGTACATTCAGAGTCAATCCAGATTGCGGATCGATCCATGATTGATCCCCGCGAATCACAAAGTCATAGGTGCGTAGCACCACGGACTCTGTGTTTTGCGGAATGTACACAATGATGTTATCACGGTTACGGGCGAGCGGAATGTACCGGTCCCCCGGAGTCTTCGCAACAACATATTCTGGACGGGGCGTTATCTCAAACCATCGGTGCCCGGTCATGATATCCTTTAGAACCGTCATCTGGAATGAGCCTGGGAAGGACCAGGCCTCTTTGACGGTGGTACGCGGTAGATGAGTCCCCCCAATTTCCTCAGTAGCCCACTGCCAGACACCGTTCGCGCCATATGTAATCCCGACCAAGGCGCCGGAGAGAATGCTCTCGTAACTGGACTGTCGCACGTGTTCCGGCCGAATACGGAATGTGTGCACGTTCTTTGTGTCACCAGGTTCCCACAGGTTGTGAAATATATCTTCGTAGGTTGCTTCGGCGTTCAGAATGGGCTTTGGCTGCTTCAGACGATATCCTGACGCAGCTGCCCTGAACGTGTAAGTGCCGCCCGCCAGATGGGAGGACTGGTAGGCATGAAAATCCAACCAATCCGCCCCTTCGCCGAAGTAATCGAATGAGGCGGTCAACCCTTTGGGATGGATGGTGGTAAGGTGCATATCCCCG
The DNA here is from genome assembly GCA_018667995.1 of Candidatus Latescibacterota bacterium. GTDB lineage: Bacteria > JAAXHH01 > JAAXHH01 > JAAXHH01 > JABIQT01 > JABIQT01. Next base: position 10,749 of record JABIQT010000667.1, on the reverse strand, counting down.
CTGGCGATGTTTATCGCCTCGGCGAAATTCCGCCAGAATTCCCGTTGTGGAGCTGAATCGTAACTATTGTCGCCGCCAATCATCCAGATTACGTTGTCGCCCGCATATCTGGCCCCTATGTATGATGCCAGGCCGAGGGCATCTTTGTCAGACAATCTTTGATGCGTTTCGTTGTCACTATGTTGACGTGTCATAGCTGCCCAGAGCGGCACGAGCGCAACGGCGAGCCCTCGACTGTTAGCCTCAAGTACAATCCTGTCGAGATAGTCGTAGTAGCGAGGATTTACGCGTGCAAAATCATTATCCAGGAAAGCCTTCTCACCCAGCCGGTTCTCCACGCCGAAAGATCGCATGATTTGATGTGAAAGTACGACGACTTGTATGACATTGAATCCCTTCCGTTTCCGATCATCGAGGTACCTAATCATGGTCTCGGTATTTGATTTCCACGTCATCTCCCAAGCGGTATCGGCCAACCAGAAGAAAGGTGTGCCATCTGTGTAAATGAGATGGCGGCCGTTGTCGGAGACACTCGGCCAGCCTCTCCTTGAAAATGGAAGACCACTGACCGCTCTGCCGACCTCAAAACTCCCTTTAATACCATGAAGACCAGGATTCAACCGATCTGAACACGACGTTGAGAATGTCCATGGACCGGCATCGGGCGGAGAGAATCGAATTCGCCATGTCCGGTCGCCATCCCAGAATCCGCGGATTTCATTGACCGCCCCCCGAGGCCCTGTGAAAGCAGCAAAGAGAGAAATATGATCGGTGGGATGCTCATAAATATGCGTTGATTCCAGTCTGATCTCAAACGGCTGGAACTGAGTGGCCGTTGAGTCCTGAGAAGCTCCTGCGACTGCATGGAGAGGACTCATTGCCAGTGCTATGGTGAGATAACTGAACAGGGATAAATTCATTGATCGCCGAGCGGGTAACATGTTTGCATGCCCAACTGAGCCAGAGGCAGTGAATAAATGGCCAACATGGTGAGATTAGGACATATGGAAGGCCATAACTCGCCGTACGGCAATTAAGTGGATTTGGCATGGGAGGCCTGTCGACCTGAGAGACTTCAGGTGATAACTCGGAGCTAGGCGCTCGTGACAAGCCTTGATTCAGTGATTCCGATTTCTGAACTTTGTCGACCTTACTTGTCCTGGAACGGCACTCGAGTGTATATCAAGACTCATATGGGCAGCTTGGACGATATGGAGTTGGGGCGAATTCTGTCTTCAGTCGGGATAGCAGGGCATGGCGTCCTATGATAGATTCTACTGAGGGCTTTATTGATGATGCTCAATTCCCAATGATTCCGTCATATGTGCCATGATCGTCGACGCTCTCACAGCACGAATGCTGGTCTACATCCAGATCTGGTTGATCATGAAAAACATGCATTCCCCGGGTGCAGCTTCGTCTGACCATAGGTGCTGGCGGGAAGCCATCGGTCAGGCCGTTGTAGGTGTTGTATTCGCTGCATAAAAGAATCTATGCACCATTGACGGCTTTGACAGCCGACTTGACCCACTGGAGATTTTGCCGAGGCATGATGCCGTAATTGTAATATGAGAATCCACTCACGCCTTCATCGAGGGCGGCTTCCGTCGTTGCAATGAGAGTTTCTTCGTCAGGCGATGCCGGATAGTAGGCGCCGAAACCCGCATGGATGTTTTCGGGTGCGATCCCTTGATTGCAGGTCTGCCTTATGCTCTCGCGAACCTGATCGGTATCGGGGCTGTAAGCCAAAATCTCCACACGGTCTACAATTCGCGAAATCTCGTGGTGGTCCATTCCACTTCCAAAGTAGTTCCCCATAAGTAGATAGTAAACGGGAACCGTCACAGCACCCTTAACCATACGCGTCAGGGACGCGACGGTCTCGGCGCGCATCCTGACGTACTCGGCAAGCTCTTCGTTCCCTGCCACATGATCCTCGATCGACTGCTCCGATGGAGTTCCGTCCAAACAGAATTTGTCCAGGTATTCAGCGACTGATGATCGGACACGCTGTGCATCGATGTTGGCCGTCCCCGCGCGATCGGAACAGTGGTCACAGAAACAGAGAGAGAATAGGAATGATTCGAGCGCGCCTATAGGTAGACCAATCTTCTCATGGTAATGGCCCTGGCTGTATCCGTTGAAGTTCAATGTCTCGACCTCAATGGCTGTCACCGGGTAGTTGGTCGTAAGATCTATCAATAGCGCTGTCATATACTCCCGTACGGCGGGACTGCTCGGGCATGGAGCGTGAGGCAACACATCCCCGAATGCGTTGACCTGGGCGTGCTGCGGGTAGGCTGAGGCTAAGTAGGAGTTATGGAGGCAAACAGTCCACGATGTCAGTCCCATTCCGTTGGCAACACAGGCATTTCCGATTTCCCGAAGTGGGTCATTCACCCGAGCCGTTGGACTGACATTGGGCTTGATAGGCGTGTTTTCATAGTGGGAGAGCGTAGGCTGGAAGTATACGGCCGCTTCAGGCGCCCAGACGAATTTGGGTCCACTACGGTGGGGACAGAGCATCTCATACGTGTGGTAACTTGTGGCAACGCTGAGGGCGTCCAGGCCCACGTCCTGTTTTAGATAAGCTATTGTATCGGCTGTTGATTCGTAGGTTAGATCCCAAGTATAGGCCCACAAGGTAGTATAGGACATTGGCGGCTCCGCTGGTCAATAATTGGCGCATTCAAAGTGTGCGGAGAGTATGCCCCCATGGCTCCTTAATGTCAAGGCGTTACCGGCCGTGAAAGCAATCTGGCACGGGCCGGACAGATGGCCGTAGACCCGCTGTAGTAGGTGTGCTGCGAATCTGTTACTTGACAATCTTTTGGTGAAAGTTTATTATGTGGCAGTATTGGAAAAAGAGCCAATCAGCCCACTGAAGTACGGGAATTCAGCTATTTCGGAGTATGAAATATGGGTGGTCAGCAGTCTCCGTCATCATTGAAAGACACCACGCTCGACCTGACGATTCCCAGTGTGCCGGAAAAGGCGGCTGATGTCGATCAGATTATCGATGATTTGACCACCCGGGCGGGCTACGATGAATCCATGCGTGGTGATATTGCAATCGCCGTGAATGAAGTGGTCAAGAACGCTATTCTGCATGGTAACAAGTGCGACAGCGGTAAGTTGGTGGCGATAACCTGCAGTTGCGATCCGACTGAATTTCGCATTCTAGTTTCTGATCACGGAACTGGCTTTGACCCCGAAGATGTACCCGACCCACTCGACCCGGAAAACCTGTTGAAGGAAACTGGCAGGGGGCTATTGATCCTGCGTACTTTGATGGACGAAGTGAGAGTTGACACTACGGCCGAGGGAACAAGAGTTACCCTCGTGAAGAAATATGAAGCCTAGCGTCATCGCGTCTAGATGGTGGGCTAACGACACGGCGAAGAGGTATTATCCTTTTCGCCTTTTTTTTACTCGATAATGGGTGAGGACCGAATGGAAATCGTTGAATTGCGCAGTGACACTATGACGAAGCCTTCGCCGGGTATGCGGGAAGCCATCGCTGGAGCCGAGGTGGGTGACGACTGTTTCGGAGAAGATCCGACTGTCAACAAGCTCGAAGAATCCATGGCCCGCATGTTAGGAAAGGAGGCCGCGGTTTTTGTGACGAGCGGTACTCAGGGAAATCAGATCGCCATTCGTACACAGACCCATCATGGGAATGAAATTGTCGCCGAAGAATCGTCCCATATTTTCATATCCGAAGCAGGTGCCCTTGGCGCCCTTTCCGGTGTTCAGCCCTGGTTGCTGCCTGGTGAAAATGGCGTGATTACTCCTGCCCAGATTGAGCCGCTGATACGACCGAAAAATGTGCATTATGGGCGAATTGATCTTGTGTCGATCGAAAACACCCATAATAAATCCGGCGGAACGCCCTGGCCTATGGAGTCGCTGGTCGCCGTTGCCGAGTTTACGCAAGCCCACAAGATCCGTCTACATATGGATGGTGCCAGATTGTTCAATGCTGCCGCCGCAACGGGGATACCGGCGCGTGACTATGCCTCTCACGTGGACACAGTCTCTGTGTGTCTATCAAAGGGATTGGGAGCACCAGTTGGAAGCGTCCTGTCGGGGGATGAGGAAACAATCGATCGGGCACGATACTTCAGAAAAATGTTTGGGGGTGGGCTACGTCAGGGCGGTATTCTAGCAGCGGCGGGTCTCTATGCAATGGAGCACAATATAACGAGACTAAGCGCAGACCATGCCAATGCCCGTCGGTTGGCCGCAGGACTCTCCAACCTCGATTCTGTAAAAATAGACACAGATGCCGTTAGGTCCAATATGGTCTTCTTCCGTCTACGAGCGGGGCTGGACCATACCGGTTTCGTTGCAGAACTGGGGCGTCGAGGCGTGCGCATGTTGGCTCAAGCAGGGGGTGTGGTACGTGCCGTGACGCATCTGGATGTGACCGAAGGGCAGATAGATCAGGCTCTGGAAATATGCCAGAGTGTACTGATGGAATCCAACTGACAACCTGATTCGGGGAGATACACTTGTCGCGGAAGATAGAAAATTACATGAGGGCACCCTATGCCGTGCCAAACGGACTGCAGGTCACGGAACAGGGAATTTGGATTGTGGACCAGCTTACCGATCGCATGAGTCTTGTTGCGGCTGAAGATCCTCACGAGTACGGCGTTTCCAGAATACTGCATGAAATCTCTACAGAGTCGTCCACAACCAGCGGCGTGAGCTATGGTGATGGGTCACTGTGGCTTGCGGCAAATGGGCCTGGCAGCAAGTGGCGTGCCGCGAGAGGTACGGATGCTATCAAGGGCGATATTCTTCGAGTAAACCCTTACACGGGAGAAACACAGGGAAGATGGCAGTTACCCGGGGGCGGGGGTACTCATGGACTCGACTATGACAGCTATGAACCTGGCACGATTTGGTTGAGTACCCTTCACGAGAAGACCATCTCACAGGTCGTGATAGAGGACTGGTCCGTACGCCGGACGGTACCGCTACCATATGATGGCGGTCATGGTATGGCACGCGTTTCGGATGGGCTTTGGATGGTCTTCAAACAGTCGCGAAAGATCTGCAAGCTTGATCTGGTCGACGGCAAAATCATGGATACCATCGATATAGGTCCCGAGCATCCCGAACCTCATGGACTGACTCGTCTTGGGACTGATCTTATTTACTGTGACGCCATGACTGGATGGATTGTGAAAGCCGAGTGTGGCGGGGAGTGAAGGTCTTCAGCCTTGGAGCAAGAATGAAAAAGCGGTTTCGTGGGATAGCAAAAGAGGCGATATCCCTATCCATACTGGCTCTTGTACTATTTGCCGGGCGTTCGTCATTGGCCGATCATTATGAGGTGCCTACAGGCTCAATGGAGTACACGCTGGTTCCCGGCGATCGGATAGTTGTGGACAAACGCGCGTACGGGATGCGAATTCCATTTACCAATTGGAAGCTGACGGATGCGCCGGTGACACGGGGGGAAGTGGTGATATTCGACTCTCCGGTAGAGGATGTACGCCTGGTGAAGCGTGTCGTGGCCGTTGCCGGGGATACCGTTGCCATACGAGGCGGTCGGGTGAGCATCAATGGTGAATATCTCTACGGTCGCCAGGATGCTGCAATGGAAGTCTTTGGCGAACGTACCGTTCATCTGAATCTGAAACATGGTGGCGGTCCCCATTTAGATCCGACTTTAGTCCCACCTGGCCTCGTCCTGACTATTGGTGATGCCCGAGGTAACAGTCGAGATGGCCGGATATTTGGGATGATTGATGAAGACGCCATATATGGACGTGCACTGGCCGTGTATTATCGAAGCGCCGATGGATTTGTCTGGTTGGATCTATAGATTTTATTGATTGACGGCCAATTTTTATCATTAAATCAATCAACGGTAAGACATTCGAAAGAGGAATATGAGCGAAGCCAAGCAGGTACTGATCACGGGCGCAGCCGGATTTGTCGGCGGAATTCTTAGATCTCATTGGGGCAGTAGGTATTCCCTGCGTCTTGCGGATCGTCGCCCGGTCGAGAATCTGGCCGACCATGAGAGTTTCCTGGAGACAGATATCTCGAATTACGAGCAGATGCTGGCAGCCTGCAATGGGGTTGATACGGTGGTACACCTGGCTGCAGATCCGAGTCCGGCGGCCGAGTTCTACGCATCACTGCTGCCGTTGAACGTCATCGGAGGGTATAACGGCTTTCAGGCTGCTGCTGAAGCTGGATGTAGGAGAATTGTATTCGCCAGCAGTGTCAACGCTGTGTTGGGATATGGTGGGGAGACTGCCACCAGCTGGGACGTTCCCATTTATCCTCAAAATGTATATGGCGCGACGAAATGCTGGGGAGAGGCGCTGGCGCGAGTGTACGCTGATCAGAACGATCTCTCCTGTATCTGTGTACGGTTGGGTTCTCCGCGGTTCGATATGGATGCGGTTCAGGCAGCGGACCTTGATAAGCCAAGCATGGGAATAAGCCCACGTGACACGGCTCAACTATTTGGGCGGTGTGTTGATGTGGACGACGTGGATTTTGCGATCGTGCATGGGATCTCACGACATAGGAAAGCATGGATGGATGTAGAAGATAGCTGCCGAATCCTAGGTTATGAACCGCAAGATGGAACGGCAATGGTTTGATGTAATTCGAAGTTCATCCATTGGGGTGAAATATGAGTGAGAAGAGATCAACAATCGTAAGAAATGAAGTCATCAAGAAAGGTGTCAGTTTTGGGACCGCACTCGCGATCGCGATATCATGGTGGCAACATCAATCGGTGCTGTGGGCCATCATTCACGGAATCCTCTCGTGGTTGTACGTAGTCTATTATGTGCTCATTCGATAGGGTTCTATGCGAGTAATATGCAGAGAATAAGCGTGTCAAAGCCGATACCCCCTGTTGCGAAGTCCCCTGTCCTCTTACCACAAGTCCAGCACTAATTCCTTAGGAAATAGCAATGACTCAACCTAATTTCATCCCTCTGACATCGTATCAGGAATATCCCGCAGATGAGATGGAGGCCAGAGCGGCCGAGTTCTATGGGGAAATTCGACGCCGACGGACCGTGCGGGAATTCTCCGAGCGCGCAGTACCACGGTCGATTGTAGAGAATTGTGTTCTGGCCGCGGGCACAGCTCCCAATGGAGCCAATATGCAGCCCTGGCACTTTGTCGTGGTATCTGACACTGATGTGAAGCGGCAGATCCGTGAAGCTGCTGAGGAAGAGGAACAGGAATTCTATAACAGTAAGGCACCGCAGGAGTGGCTAGATGCGCTTGCTCCACTTGGGACCGACCAACACAAACCTTTCCTGGAGACAGCTCCTTTTTTGATCGCCATATTCGCGCAACGACACGGAATTTTGCCGGACGGTCGAAAGGTGAAGCACTACTATGCGGTGGAGTCGGTGGGCATTGCGTCAGGCATACTCATTACGGCATTGCATCACGCGGGGTTGGCCACGCTGACCCACACACCCAGTCCCATGAATTTCCTCAACAAGATCTTGGGACGACCAGCCCATGAGCGGCCATTCTTGTTGCTGGTTGTTGGCTATCCGGATGAGCAGGCACAGGTACCCGATATCACTAAGAAATCTCTCGGTGAAATCGCATCGTTCGTCTAGATTCTGAAGCCTGTCCGAGCTACCGGTAGGCGATTTACATTGGGAAATGGGTTTGTTAGAGGGGTATGTTCGTAGCGCCTATCTGGCGGTCCATCCTAAATCCATCGACCAAGCTGAACCTGTTATTGAAGCCGCTGCCGAACCGCACAGATATGTAACTGCTTCTGCGATCTCCGTAGGTTCAATTAGTCGCTTAATCGCGGCTGGCCCCAGCATGACGTCCTCGACAACCTGTTCAGGCGCGATCTTTCTGATGGCTGCCTGGTCCGCGATCTGCTTTTCTACAAGTGGCGTACGCACGTATGCCGGGCACAGGGCGTTTACGGTAATCCCGAATTCTGCTCCTTCGAGAGCCGTGGTTCTCGTGAGACCCAATAATCCATGTTTGGCTGACACATAGGCGCTCTTATAGGGAGAAGCGACCTGAGCGTGGATGGAGGCCATGTTTACGATGCGCCCCCAATTCTGACGTTTCATATGAGGCCATGCGAACTTGGTCAGAAGAAAAGGAGCCGTAAGCATAACTGAGATCATAGAATGCCATTTATCCAATGGAAACTCGTCAATGGCCGCCACATGTTGAAATCCGGCATTGTTCACCAGGATATCCACGCCACCGTTTCGTTGGACAGTCTGATCGACTAAGGCTTGACATGCGATACTGTCAGTCAGATCTGTCAGTACGAATTCCCCTCCAATAGATGACGCAGTAGAACGTCCTGCTTCCTGTTCAATATCTCCTATCACTACTGAAACACCCTCGTCAGAGAGCCGCTTACTTACGGCTTGACCAATACCACTGGCCCCACCTGTAACGATGGCTGATTTGCCCTTCAGATTCGTCATATCCGCATCACTATTGACTGAATGTTCCAAGCGGAACGTATTGATAAGGCCAACGGTTTCACGAGGTCAAATGGAAGACGGAGAAAAAGGGGCGGGCACATGATAGTGGCCGCCCCTTTTGTCCCATTAATCCATATCTGTCTTGCTATCTTCCTTTTCCCGATCGCTTGCTCGTTTTTGCCGCTGCATCGGATTCTCGGGAGTTCGTGTTCGTTGCTTAAACAGTTGAAAACGTGAAGGCTTTGCCTGCGGCGGCCAGTGATTATTGCTCAAATCTGTGTCCGCTGTTTCAAGAAAGGGATCAAGTGTTATTGCCTTGATTTCTTTCTCGGTGGCGAAGACTTTGGTTATAGCATCTGATCGTAGGCGCCAGATTTCTGCCGGTATTCTGTGGACCTCTTTCGAACCGTCGATGAACTCAAACTCAAGAATCACCGGCATTACAAGCCCGCCGACATTTGTTAGCTTCAGCTCGTAGTAATTGGACTCCTTTTCCATCAACTTCCGATCTTCATCATCGAGGTCAGCTATGTATTTGGCGTATTCTTCTTTGTCCAGGACAGATGTGTCAAACGGGTCATATTCGTTATAGAAATCCTTCATGTCGGGATCTTGTTCAACAACAGTCACGTCTATATCATCCGCATTGCGGGTTGCACTAATCCCTCGGTTTTCCTGCTCGCGATCTGTGCGCAGAATCGGCTTCTCGATTTCCGGATCCTTACTGTCTATTTTGAACCACTGGACATCGTTGAGGGCGATATCAACATGGTCCGTACCGTAAAACCAGCCGCGCCAAAACCAATCAAGATCGACTGCTGATGCGTCTTCGAGCGACCGAAAGAAGTCTTCCGGCATAGGTTGCTTGAACATCCAACGTTGGGAATACGTCCGGAATGCATGATCGAAAAGTTCCCGGCCCATGATTGTTTCCCTGAGGATATTGAGTGCCGTGGCAGTCTTTGCGTAGGCATTATTGCCGAGTTGCCAGACCGACTCGGAATTAGTCATGATCGGAGATATCCGTGACTTGTCCCCCTTCATGTAATCTGCGATCCGGTGAGCCGGGCCACGCCGTGAAGGGTATTCTCTATCCCACTCTTGTTCCGCGAGATATTGAAGGAAGGTGTTCAACCCTTCGTCCATCCAAGTCCATTGGCGTTCATCCGAGTTAACAATCATCGGGAAGTAATTGTGCCCCACTTCATGTATTATTACGCTAATCATTCCATATTTCGTACGCTCACTGTAGGTTCCATCCTTCTCCGGCCGACCGCCGTTGAAACAGATCATCGGATATTCCATGCCGATTCTGTTAGTATGGACTGAGATGGCCGTGGGGTAGGGATAGAAGAACGTGAATTTGGAGTATACGTCTAATGTGTGGGCTACAGCTCGTGTGGAGTATTTCTCCCAGAGCGGATTTCCTTCCTTCGGATAAAAGGACATGGCCATTACAGTCTTGTCGCCAGACTTAACACCCATGGCATCCCAGATGAATTTCCGAGAAGATGCGAATGCAAAATCTCGCACGTTATCACCTTGAAACACCCATGTCTTCTTATCGGTCGCCTTCTCCTTTTCGTTCTCGATAGCTTCCTCTTCGGTGACGATGACTACCGGCTCAGATGCCGATCTGGACCTTGTAAATCGCTGCTGCTGTGTTGAGGTAAGCACATCTCTGGGGTTCTGCAGCACACCTGTGGCGGCCACGACGTGATCGGATGGAACGGTCAAGCTTACTCTATAGTCGCCGAATTCGAGCGTGAACTCTCCGCGTCCGAGGAACTGTTTGTGCTGCCATCCGTCCACTTCGTTGTATACAGCCAGGCGCGGGAAGAACTGGGCGACAGTATATAGATAATTGTCGTCATCTTTGAAGTACTCGTAGCCAGAGCGCCCACCGATCTTCATGCGGTCATTAACATTGTACCACCATTTTACTTTGAAGGTAAAGCTTGAACCAGATTTTAGCGGGCCAGGCAGATCCACGCGCATCATGGTCTTATTAATGGTGTGTGGTAAAGGTTGACTGCGTCTATCTTGAACCCATTCAATCTTGAAGCCACCGTCAAAATCGTCGTGCATCTGACGAAGATTCCGGAATGACATCCGATCGTTAATGGCTCCTGTACTGATTTTCTTGGTATCAGAATCCTGGGCTCTCATGTTCTGATCCAGTTGGAGCCAGAGATAATTCAACTCATCAGGGGAGTTATTGTGGTATGTAATGGTCTCGGTGCCCATTATCCTTTGTGTCGTATCATCGAGCTCTATCTGCATC
>JABIQT010001098.1 GCA_018667995.1 Candidatus Latescibacterota bacterium | reverse complement strand
GTCTTGCGGGCGAACCATTCCTCTTTGCTTTCGCTGTAACTTTGACTATCCGCCATGCACGTCTTTCTTCCAGAGAGAATACACCATGAGCCGTCCTGGAGATTTCCGACCGAACGGTACCTGTCAGATGGTTTGACCTTTGACCATAATCCCACAAGTGATTTAAGCTATGGTTCTACCGTCGTCCGTAAGGCCTTGCACTGCAAAGGATTCATTGATCTGAGGTTCGATAACAGATCGGTCACCCACGAGAAGATAGGTGGCCTGCTCAGGCGATGTATATTTCTGGGCGGCCTCGTTCACATCATCCAGCGTCGCCTCGGCGATTTCATCGATGGCGCGGCGGAGCTCTACCATGGGCAGTCTATTGCTCCATAGACCCGCAACCTGCCCTCCTATTCGGCGCACCGACTCAAACTGCTGGGCATATCCGCGAACCAAATTGGTCCGCGCATCTACCAGCTCTTCTTCTGTGATCGGCTTTTGTCCCGAAATACCATCCAGTTCGGAGACAATCTCGGAAAGGGCTTCTCCGGTCCTATCTCCGTCGACCGCACTCTGGACGCACCAGGTTCCCGCAAATCGATTGAGCGAAAGGCTAGAGAATATACCGTAGGTAAGGCCTTTGTCCTCCCTGAGATTTCTATTCAGCCGGGATTCGAATCCGCCACCCCAGATCGTATCCGCCAGACGTAAGGCATAGTATTCAGGGGTCGTTCGTTTGGGCGCCGCCAGAATCTGGGAAACAACGGTCTGCGGGTTCCCGGGTCGATCCACGATATATAGCTGGCCTTGACCGATGGGCGAGGGCTCGTCTACAGATCCAGCTGCCAGATCCTCGCCTGTCCAATCGCCAAGATGTGTTCGCGCCAAGACCGTAGCATCGTCCATGGAGATGTCGCCCGCGAAGATCAATGCGGCCTGTTTCGGGCCCCAGTACATGTCATGGGATCGCATGACGTCGAGCCTTTCGAGGAGATTCATCGATTCCTGATCACCTTGTACGGGGCGCCCGTAGACATGATCCCTTCCGAAGGCGAGCATAGGAATGAGACGGCCTGCCAGCGACTGCGCATTGGCCTTGCGCTGATCAATCAGATCAAGATTCCGCTTAACTTCTCGTTCGATCTCCGTCTCAGGAAAGAGAGGGTTTCGGACCACATCTGAGAATATGTCCATTACTCCGTTTAGATTCCGTGTCAGCGACTCAAATGAGAGTGCGGAGGATTCGCGATAGACGGTAGCACTTAGTCCCGAACCCAGGTTCCCCAACTCGTCAGCGATCTCCAGTGCGTCACGAGTTTGCGTACCCTTGTCGATGGTAGTCATCATGACGTGAGCCGCACCTGACTTGCCTGATTCGTCATGGACACTGCCCGACCGTACCGCAAGTGTCACGGCCACCTTGGGTAGATCCCGGCGCTCAACGACGTAGACCTCCAGACCATTCGGCAATGTTTCCGACTTTACATCAGGACTCCGGAAGGGCGTATCCTCTCCAAGGAGCGGCTTTACGGATCGATCGATGGTGGTACTTGAGGCTTTCCTCTGGGTCTCCGGCAGGAACCTGATGACAAGGCGGTTTTTCGTGTCGACCCATTCTCCTACCGCATCCTTTATCTGGTCCGCCGTCGTATTAGTAAAACTGTCGTATTCCGTTTGGAAATAACCGGGATCGCCTCGGAAGGTGTTCGATTCATTGAGTTTGTCAGCCTTGCCCCCAAAACCACCTATGCGCTCCAGGCCGGACACAAATCTGTATTCCCAGCTGGTCTTAACCCGCTGTAATTCGTCCTCAGTTGGCCCCTCTGATGCCAGCCGATGCAGCTGGTCGTCGATCTCCTGTTCTACGGCCTCGACGGATGCCCCTGGTCTGACCGATGCGACGGTCACGAACATGCCAGAAATCTCCTTGGACATATTGAATGCCATGATATCCGTGCAGAGCTGTGAGTCGTAGACGAGTGATTTCTTTAACCGGGATGACAGTCCATCCGAAAGCAGGGACGATGCCAGGTCCAATGGAACCTCTGCATCCTCAAACCTGGATGGTACTGGCCACATTGTATAAGTTCTGACCTGAGGCACTGCGTCGGGTACGTTTACGGTCTTCTCGGCCGATAGGTGACTGATCCATCTCGTTGGCCTGTTTATTCGAGGCCCGGCGGGAATGCCTCCATAGTAGGATTCCACCATCCGTTTGGCTTGATCGATATCCAAGTCGCCTGCAATAACCAAAGACAGGTTGTTCGGGGTGTAGTAGGTCTGAAAGAAGGTGCGCACATCTTCAAGGGTGGCCGCCTCCAGATCTTCGTGACTTCCTATGACGGGCCAGGAATAGGGGTGGCCGGAAGGGTAGAGGTTTTCGCATACGAGCTGTGTCCATTGTCCGTATGGCTGGTTTTCCAGTCCCTGACGTCTCTCGTTACGTACTACTTCCCTTTGGTTTTCAAAGTTCTCAGATGTAAGGGCATCTGCCAAAGTCGCTACCCGATCTGATTCAAGCCACAGCACGTGCTCCAGGTTGCCGGATGGCACTGTCGCGAAGTAATTCGTTCGGTCATGGCTGGTGGTACCGTTGACCCCTCCTTCGCGCAGATTCCCGCCAGCTTTCTCGATATAGGCGAAATAGCCTTCGGGAGCATTTGTGGATCCCTCAAACATGAGATGTTCAAAAAGATGTGCAAAGCCGGTACGTCCCGGCCTTTCGTTCTTCGATCCTACGTGGAACCATTGATTTACGTGGACGATGGGCAGTTTTCTATCCACATGGAATATGACGTCGAGGCCATTGTCTAAAGTGATTTTCTCGTATTCGACTTCCGGAATGGCAATGGGTTGGTTCATAAACGTGGATGACCTTCCAGGGGAATAGCGTTCAGATTGGGTAACAAGCACTTACGTTGATAGGTTAAAGTTGGATCTTATGGCCAAAATAGCAGTAGAACGTGTGCCGAAAACCAGATTTGCAGTGATCTGCACACCGGACCGGTTTTCGTGTTCAGCTTCGCTACACTCTGATCCCTCGATACACCTCACAGGTCTCTGCATCGCAGATCCAGAATTCACCTTGCCACATCGTAAATCCATGGACTTCCGTTCCATCTACGTCCAGTCGGTCCAGTTGCTTTCCAGATACAGGATCAAAGAGGAATACCGCATTTTCGTTAGTTTCAGCGCACCATAGTTTGCCATTATCCCAGGCGAGTCCATGGGGCCGTTCACCTGGCGCCGGGAAGGAATGCACTATTTCCCAGCTGACAGGATCCATGCGATAGATCATGGCAGAAGGTGGTGTAGTGATCCAAAGGTCGCCCTCCACCCATTCAAGGCCATGTGAACCCGTCTTTTCCGCGCCGGGAGCTGGAAAGCTATCCAATGTGGCGCCAGTTTCCGGATTGATTCGCAACACCTCACACGAGTAGGTGGAAGAGACCCACAAATCCGTGCCGCTGTGTGTGATACCTGACCCTTTATCAGAAGCGCTATCAAAAGATCTGGTGACCTTACCGTTTTTGTAGCTTTGGCAGGTGACTTTATTGTCGCCCTGGTCGAGGATCCACAATCCCTCTGTAGACCCTTGCATGCCATTTGGATGGGGTCCAGGAGCGTCAAATGCCTTAGTGAGCTGCAGCTTCATTGAGGCCTCCATTTTGAATTAAAATAAAGTTTAGAAACGGTTGCTTGTTTGTGGGATTCGTTATCGGTCTCGTGCGGGTGTTTATTGCCCTGCATTATGCTCTGCAGGCGACTGAGTGTCAAGCGGTACTTAGGCCTTTCAAAACCTGCACTCGGGCTTATAAGCTGGGAAGAATCCGATGATTGGATGACACAAATCGCATGTCCGAGATTGTCTATTTCGGGATCGCTCGTGAATTGGCCGATCGTC
>JABIQT010000682.1 GCA_018667995.1 Candidatus Latescibacterota bacterium | reverse complement strand
GGCTATGTTGCCACTCGTCATGTAGGCAACGGTCATGTCGTTGCCCTTTGCCGTGAGACTGAGCAGTGTACCGCCCATTGAAATGACATCGTCGTCGGGGTGTGGCGAAAAGCAGAGACAACGTGTATCCGAGAACAGATCTTTCTTTTCGCGAATCTTCGAGCGCACTTCGTCAAACACGCGGGTGTTTATCTCGTCGACGTCTCTGCCTGTGTCCAAAAGCGTATAGAGGTGATGCTCGTTGTAGTCCCTACGCTGAAGATGCATGATGGGTTTTTCAACCTGTCCACACAACCAGAGTACCGCTCTCTGAGCCAGTTTGGGAGTCCACTCCACGTAGTCGTTGGCGAGCCAAGCAGTCTTTACGCGCGTCAATTCCCCGGAGGCACCCGGGTCCACATATATGGCAGCATTCTGATGTTGCTGAAGATAGCTTCCCGCTACACGAACGCTTATTTCTCCCTCCACTGCCTGTCTAATCACATGCGCCTTGTGTTCCCCTGTGGCGATCAGGATGATTCTCCTTGCATCGAGAATTGTTCCTACACCCATGGTAATGGCTTCGAGGGGCACATTCGCTTCGCCGAAGAAATCAGCGGCCGCATCTTTTCGGGTCATTTCATCGAGTCTGATCATGCGAGTCCTGCCATCGCGTAGAGACCCGGGTTCATTGAAACCTATGTGTCCGGTCCGGCCAATTCCGAGAATCTGAATCCCAATGCCTCCCGCATTTCTGATCTCCTCTTCATAGCGTCGGCAGTGCTCAGCTACGTCCTCTGAGGCGATGTCACCTCGCGGAATGAAAATCTGCTCTTTGGGAATATCGATATGGTCGAACAGGTATTCGTGCATGTATCTGTGATAGCTCTGTCTCGATTGAGGTGTCATGGGGAAATACTCATCGAGATTGAATGTTATCACGTGGGAGAAGCTGATGCCCCGCGTATGATGGGCCACCAACTGCTCATATACGCCAATGGGGGTAGATCCAGTGGCCAGGCCAAGTACGGCGGGTTCGCCCTTTTCGCTTTGAGCCTGGACGTAGTTGACAATCTCCTGTGCGATAGCCGTCGCTATGGCTTCGTGGTCAGGACAAATGATGACTGGTACTTTTTCGCGTCTCTGGGACAAGATTATCTCCAACGATTCTCTGGCGGATCGAAGACAAAGCCGTGAAAGAGACTATGTCTATTCGGAGCCAGTTTATTATAGAAGGCTAGATCGTAACCCCAGTGCTCTTGTGAGGCAACCATCCATGGGTGCTCATATGCGTAGTAAAGCATGATGCGCCTGCCCTGTTCCCGGGTGCGTGGTCCAGCGGAATGCCACAAGGCATTGTGGAATAGAATGGCCGTTCCCGGAGGGCCGCAGACTTCAATGGCACCGGCGAACAGGTCAGTGCTGGCCAGATCTGCTTCTTCCGGCCGGTGACACGCCTTGTGGCTCCCGGGTACAACACAGAGGTTGCCCTGTCCCGGATTCGACATGTCACTTAGATAGTAACCAATTTTGAGCTGAAGCAGTGGGATCGGGTTCCCAAGATTCCGGTATCCATCGTCGTGACCATCAAGATGCCAACCCATAGGTCGATCCGATATACCGATTTCTTCAATGGCATCCGAGGCATGGTGATGTGGATATTCGTTCAATAATCCCGTAACATACGGCCAAATGGGCGGATAGTCCACCATGTCGAGGAAGGCCGGATCATCATCGAGAAGATAGAAGGTACGCGTGTCCTCTCCCTGAATCTGAGTTCTGCCGACCTTCGCCTCATCCGGTGTGTCAACCGACCTCCGTCGCTGGATGACTTCCTGTAAGACCTTCGTCAGGTGATCAGTCAGTTCATGCGATAGAAATTCTTCGAGAACGAGATAGCCGTTGTTGTCGAAGAAGAAGCGCTCTGCATCTGTAGGGTGGGACATTTTAGGTAGGTATCAGGTCAACACAGCTCGAGAGGAGATGATGGGCGGTAGCTAATAACCGGCCAATATACGGGATCATGGTTGGCTGTCAAGCCGTGGTGCCCCAGTGGAATGGGGTTTCATGTGTATG